>CAZAPD010000090.1:0-82561 GCA_964487115.1 uncultured Thermococci archaeon
TCAAACTCCACATAGACAGCTTCAGGAAACCTCGTTTTTAGCATCTCGAAGAGGATCCCCTCACCTTTTACGACTCTGAAGCCCGAGCGCTTGATTATCTCATTATAGCATGCTATTCTCTCCTCTTTCCCAAGCCTGTAAAACTTATCAATCAGAGAATACTCAAATTTATCAGGATTACTCGATGTTGTGTGGAAGACACCGCATGTTGGAGAACCTTTGACACCAAGAAAAACAATCATTTCAGGCTTCTCTTCCTCAATAACGCGCTGTATAAACTCCACTATTTCCCGGGCTTTATCCCTCATTCCAAGATGTATAAACACCTCTTTGCTCATTGGTGGTCTTGGCCATCCTATAAGCTCGTATTCCGGACAGGGATAAAAGAAAATCCGAATTTTATCCGAGTACTGTGAAAGCAGATTTAATAAAGTTTTGCTAGTTTGATATTCCTTTTCCCTGGGCCCTCTGTAGACATAAAAAGGACTTAAAAGGCAAGGGGCAGTAATGAGGAGCATCATTTCCCAGCACCTAATTCAGTTATAATGCTCTCTACAGCTTTTCTCAGATCTTCAAGAGTCCCATTGTTCTCCACAATGATGTTAGCCATGTTTTTAAGTGTGCTTGTCTGATAGAGTCTCTCCTCAGCATCATCCATAGCCATGAAATCCTCAAAGCTCTTTATCTCCCTATCCTTGCTGGCTTTCCTTCTGACCAGCCGCTCATATCGAAGTTCAGGTTTGGCATCTACGTAGATAATCAAACCGCCGCGTTTTTTTATCGCTTCAATCTCCCCCTTTGAGCGCACCCCATCTATAACCACATCTCTACAGTGCCTTTTTTTGTCCAGTGTGAGCCTTATCAGTATGTCCTCTCCATATCTGTCCTTGAGGTATTTTCCGTATTCTATAAGCTTCTCCCTCGATGGCTCCGATTTTTTTGGAAGCTCAGGAATCCATGAGTACTCATCAACTTTGTGAGTAAGCAAATCTATCAAAGGCTCGCTGCAGCTTATGCGACAGAAGCCAAATTCCTCAAGAAACTTCGCTATTGTGGTTTTTCCGGCCGCTATCTTCCCAACAACTCCAATTATCATTGCACTTCCCTCAGCTGATGAGTTTAAATCCCCGCTCTTCCTTAAGGGTGTGAATAATTTAAAGATTGTCCCAACAGAAGGTTTAGAAGCTACATATACCAGTTGGAAGTTTTAGCTGAGAACTTCAAATTCCCTGAGTAACATATTGAGCTCCTTCTCATTATGAGCCCTGCTTTCTATGGGTACTAAGACAATTGAATTATTAAGTAGAGCGTAATCTTTGAGGGTTGTGAGGAATTTAAAGATTGCCGGAAAACCGTTCTCAAGAACTAAGTACTCTATACCCTCCAAAAGGACAACTTTTGGTATATTCTGATCTTCAAAAAAAGTGATTAGTGTATGGAGCAAGTAAGCCAAATTCGTAGGATGCACAGCATTAGCATTTTCAACCTTGGTTATCCACAGAACAGGCACTTTATCAACACCAATGCTATCCCGGGCAATGTTTGGAGGGCTTCTCGATACCAAAAGACCCGGTTGCTGGCGCAATAGCGATACAAATAAAGCATTGCACGCCTCATCATCCGTGCACAGATAGAGACCGGGATCAACGTGAACAACATGCTTCCCCTTATCTTCCACTTTAACAAGAGGTACCCGGGCTTTGTTGCTTGTAATTGTTTTTAACGTTATTATCCATCCTACACTGATAATCCCAATAGAAATCGCAAACAGCCAGCTTTCAATTTGACTCAACAGGGTACTCTTAATATAATACCCATTTATCTCAAATTCATCCGCTACATCCAAGAAATTCCCGACAAGAGCGATTGTAAAACTCATGAGTATAAGATCGTAGAATTTTTTCAGTGGAGGAAATCTCGCTATAAATTTCTTTCGATAATTCAATGTAATGCCTGAAACGAGCAATATGAACAGTAAAGTCAACACATCTGAAAGGAACATGGTCTTATCTGGAATACTGATAGACATTTAACTTCCCCGCATATAACATAAGGTAATAACTATAAAAATATTACTTCCACATTCGCCATATTAAATTGGCTCCATCAGTTGATTCCATCAGTCCCTCATAAACAAGAGCAGTTATAAACTCAATTAAGGTCTCTCTGTCATATATCACCGGCCTCTCAAAGCCAAAGAAATACTTCAGCTCAAAAAATCCAATATGAAAGAAGCGCATGGGATTGAGAAAAGCAATGTTTTCCTTGAATTCCACATCAAATGGAAAGTCTGACATTATAATATCTGCCTTCATGTCTTT
Organism: uncultured Thermococci archaeon; assembly: GCA_964487115.1. Lineage (GTDB taxonomy): Archaea > Methanobacteriota_B > Thermococci > Thermococcales > Thermococcaceae > Thermococcus. The sequence continues at coordinate 2,322 of CAZAPD010000090.1, forward strand.
TGCCAGTTCCAGCAACTTCCCTTCATCTGGAAAGAAAATCTCTTTTGGATGGCCTTCAATAGCTTCATACCTAAGCTTTGGAAACGCATAGCTTATCCCTACAGCTTTGTATTTCATGCCAAAACTCTCAGCGAATCCCAGGAGAGCTTTCGCATTGAAACTCAGGAAAATCAAACCTTTTTTGTCTGTTTTCACTTCCGGCCATCTTCGAGGCGGAAATTTTAATTCGGCTTCCACTATCGGAAGCAAAAAATCCAGAGAAGTCCCTCTGATCCTCTCTGCATTTTTTTCAAGCTTCATCCGTTTTATCTCAAGGTCGAGGTTTGAATAGACCGTGACCTGTCTGACACCGAGCTCTTCTCTGAGCTTCCCGATTACAAAGCTGTTTCCTATAATAACGCTCTTATCTGTCCTGTCGTGGGCTATTATGAAAAGTTTATCTCCTTCCTCATCGTATCTGAGCTCATCTATCCTGAACGGAGTATCGGGGAAATCATTCTCCATCCTTATCCGTCTGATGATTTCAGCTATTTCTCTCAGGGTTAGCATTACATCACCCTATAGGGCTTGAGACACTCATAGATATCAGTGGCTATCCTCAGAGCCTCCTCTTTGTCCGAGGTGTCTTTCACTATTATCTTGCCGCTGGGAAAAACTGTTATATCATATTTTCCCCTCAGAAGAGCTAAAAAGCGTGTAACTCGTTTTATCCTGTAACCCTTCTCAACCATGCATTCACATAGCTCTTCCAGATCTGCGTCATATCTCTCCTGAGGAGTGACAATGATACCTTTCATGCTTGTGCATGGTTTGGCAATGAGCATAAGAACCACCGAATAAGATTAGGAGAGGGAGATAAAAAGATTATGTTGCTCTTTCAGTATCAGCTTAATCAGTGCTCCTCTCTTTTTCATAACGTGCTTCTTTTGAATATAAGCTCCCAAAGCCGGAATTCCCTATTCATTTACTCCCCCTCTTTTCCATGTTAATTATTGCCAGAGTTAAAAACAACACTCCAAAACCTATTAAAACTGCAATATCACGCCAAACCTTTTCTATTCCCCATCCCCTTATGATAACCGATCTCAGGGAATCCACAGCATAAGTTGGGGGAAGCAGGTATGAGAAGGGTCTTAGATACTTTGGTATGGCCTCTACTGGCCAAAATATTCCAGAGAGAAGAAATGTCGGAACCACTACCATCGGAACAAACTGAACAGCTTGTGCTTCACTTTTTGCCATGTTCGAGAGAAGCATTCCAAGGTTCACACCAACCACCGCAAGCAGAGAGACTATAAAAAATGCCAAAACTGGACTTCCGGTGATTTCAACGTTAAAGCCAAATATTCCAATTAGCATCATCATTGAAGCCTGAATAACTCCTATAAGTCCAAATGCAAGGGAATATCCCAGTACTATCTCCTCCTCTCTCAGGGGAGTTGCCAAGGCTCTTTCCAAGGTCCCCATGTTCCTCTCACCGATGAACGAGAGAACTGAGAGTATGGTGGAAATCAGGAACACAGCCAGTGAAACAACTCCAGGCAGGAACATGTCCATGAATTTTGCCTCTTTTCCATAGACAGCACTGTACTCCACATTTATTGGAAGTTTAGCACCATTCTCTGATAGAGTTTTCATCAAAGCCCCGTTGACCCCTGATACAATAGTTTCAGCGATGTTTAAGTTACTTCTATCGAGATAAACTTTTATCACAGCTTTTCCAAGAAGCACATTTTTCGTGAAGTTTTCTGGGAAGTATATTATTGCCCAGCATTTCCCATTTCTAAGTCTGTCAAGGGAAGCTTCAAGGTTCTGACTCTCACTTATAGTAAAGGTTCCCCTGTCAAGGTTTTTCACGATTTCTGAGGCCAGATGACCACTGTCTTCATTTACAATGATTATTTTAACATCCTGAACCTGTCCTCCAAATGCCAGACCGAAAAGTACCATCAAGATTATAGGAGTTATGATAGCATATGCCAAGAGCTTCTTATCATGTCTTAGTTCCCAAAAAGTTTTCTTTGAAACGGCCAAAATTCTCTCCAACTTCATCCTTCTGCCTCCTTAGAGATTGTTAGCTTGAGAACCACTTCTTCAAGATTCTCAGAATGCGTTTCTTCCATCAGAACTATTGGATTTGAAAGTGCTACAATCTGACCCTCTGACATTATGGCGATTCTATCGCACTTCATCGCTTCATCCATGTAATGAGTTGTGATCAGAATCGTCACCCCTCTTTCTGAGAGTTCCCTGAAATGCTTCCAGAAGCTGGCCCTCAGATGAGGATCAACTCCCACAGTTGGTTCATCTAAGATTAAAACTTCGGGTTCATGTAGAAGGGCACAGGCCAAAGAAACCCTCCTCTGCATTCCCCCGCTTAATTCACTAATTATCCTGTTTTTGAATTTTTTCAGCCCTACAAATTTTAAAATTTCCTTCTTTTTGTCTTCAAATCTTTCTCCCGGAAACCCATAGAGGTGGGCATAGAATCTCAGGTTCTCTTCTACAGTGAGGTTTAGATAAAGCGCCAGCTCCTGGGGCATGTAGCCAACTTTCCCTAAAACTTCCTTATCAGGCATCTTTCTTCCAAGTATATGCACTTCCCCAGAATCCGGCTTTAAAAGTCCCAGAATACTTTTTATTGTTGTGGTTTTTCCTGCACCGTTTGGCCCTAAGAGGCCGAAGATTTCACCTTTTTCAACTTTAAACGAAATGCCGTTAACAGCGATTAAATCTCCATAGCTTTTTCTTAAATTCTTGATGATTAAAGCCCAATTATCCATCTGACCCACCTGAATCCAAATTTATAGAAAGATATATAAGGCTGTTGTAACTAAGTGAGTTACAAAATTAAGGTGGACCAGAATGGTAATAATCAACGATGGAGTCATTGAAAAACTCAAACTTCTCGGTCTTAGAGAATATGAGGCCAGAATTTATGCCACTTTGGTAGTTTTAGGACCATCGAAGGCGAGTGAGATAGCCAAAGCGAGTGAAGTTCCAAGACCGCGGGTCTATGATGTTTTAAAGGAACTCCATAGGAAGGGTTTCGTGGATATAAGCGAAGGTACCCCCACCTATTTCAGAGCGGTGGAACCTGAGAAAGTCATCGCTTCGTTGAGGGATGAATATCTAAGATCAGCGGAAGAGGTTATAGTAAAATTAAACAGCTATCAAAGAGAGCGAAGAGGAGAGTGGCTCCCTGTCTGGTCTCTTCAAGGGGAATGGAATATAAAGAGTAAAGTTGAAGACTTGGCAGAAAGAGCGAAGGAGGAATTTATAACGACTTTTGTTGATGGAAGACTTGCTTTAAAATTCAAGAAAACGTTTGAAATTGCAAAACACAAAGGAATCGACGTAAAGATACTCCTTCTTGAAAAAAACAAGCGTTATTTAAACTCCCTGAACAGATTTGGAAACGTAACATGCATGCAGATTGAAAGGATTTTAACTGGGAATCCGGAGGATTTCATGGAAGTGCTCGCTGAAGCACTGTTTTCAAACAGCATGATATATGATGTAAAGGGCATTCTCATTAGAGATGGAGAGGAGTCAATTCTAATTTATGAAGAAGAAGGAACCCTCAAGGGTTTAATCGTGAGAATCCCATTTATCCCCATAATTCAGAGAAAAATGATACTCTACTTTATTGAAAGAAGCAAAGAAAAAAGCTAACGCAAGCTTTTAACGAGCTCTTCCATGACGCTTAAGAAGGTCTCAACTTCCTCAATACTGTTGTAGACGTGGAATGATGCTCTCACGGTCCCGTTTATGCCCAGCTTCTTCATCACTGGCAGAGCACAGTGATGGCCGGAGCGAACCATTATATTATGGTCATCGAGAACAGCAGCAACATCATGGGGATGCAGCGGAGGAACGTTGAAGCTTACTACCCCAGCATGTTTTTGGAGGTTTCTTGGCCCATACCATGGCACTTCAAGTTCTGTCAGGCCTTCAGTTGTTCTTTTGACGAGTTTGTGCTCTTGCTTTTCGATTTTATCGAGTCCAATTTTTTCAATGTACTTAATTCCTGCCGCCAATCCTATTGCTCCGCCAATGTTTGGCGTTCCTGCTTCAAATCTCTCTGGAGGTTCTGTCAACGTGTAACAGCAGAGTTCAACGTCTTCAATAGTTCCACCACCTATGAGAGGCGGCTCAAACACATCGAAAAACTCCTCGTTTATGTAGAGCACCCCTATACCCGTGGGTCCCAGAGGACCTTTATGCCCTGAGAAAGCTAAAAAGTCCGCGTGAAGTTTGTTCACATCGACTTCCATGTGGCCAACACTTTGAGCTGCATCAACAACAAATATTGCTCCTTCCTCCTTTGCCATCTTCCCTATATCTTCCACTTCATGGATTACTCCCAGAGCGTTTGAGACATGCTGAATAGTTACCAACTTCGCTCCTCTAATCTTCTTTTCAGCATCAGCCAAGTCAAGGTTGCCCTCGTTATCACCTTCAATGAACTCCAGCCTTAGACCGAGCTTTTCAGCGAGTCTCTGCCATGGCAGTAAATCAGAGTGATGCTCATAAGGGGTTGTAACTATTTTATCTCCCTTCTTGAAAATTCCCCCAAGCCCAAGAGCGGCCATGTTTAAGCTTTCACTCGTATTCTTCGTGAAAACTATCTCCTCAAATTTGGCACCAATAAAATCTGCAACGATTTTTCTCGCTTCTTCATACTTCTGAGTTGCCATCTGGGAGAGTCTGTGAACACCTCTGTGCACATTTGCCCTGTATTTCAGGTAGTACTCATCCATAGCTTCAATGACAGGTTTTGGTGTCAGGGAGGTAGCAGTGTTGTCAAAGTAGATGACCTCTCCGGTAAGAGGAATGTCCTTCCTAACATCATCTGGAATTCTCATTTTGAACCACCTATGAAAACTCGTTCGGGAGACTATAAAGGATTTGCTCCTCAGGTTTGTCCATTGATTGTTCTATTTATAGAACAAAAATTTTTAAAATACGGAACAAAACTTGAAGTGGTGGCTGAAAATGAAATCAAAGGAAGTTGCTCTCATAGGGCTCATGCTTTCGCTTTCGCTGTTGCTCCAAATAATGCCTCTTAAGGTTAAAACTCCATGGGGAATGGATATTGACCTCGTTGCTATCCCTATAATCGTGGTAACCCTACTTCTCGGCTTTACAAGCTCCATTATAGCACTTGGACTGCTTTTTATCGGAATTTCCCTGATATCCTCCACATCATGGCTCGGGGCAAGTATGAAAGTTCCTGCGACTTTATCAGTCGTTATAGGTGTTGAACTCGCCAGAAGGATAACCCGCTTCAACATACATAACTACACCTCCAGAAGTTTGATGATATTCCTAATCCTTGCATACATCATCGGAACGGCAATCAGGATTCCATCCATGGTCGCTCTGAACTATTACTACGCACTGCCTCTCTATCTAAACATCCCAAGGGAACAGGTCATTCCCGAGGTGGAAAAGTGGTTCCACATGCCGTTCTGGCTTGTCATCGGAATCCCAAACGCCATTCAGAGTGCAGTTGATACCATCGGCGGATTACTCGCTGTTATCCCTGTTCTCCAGAGGTTTCCCCAGGCTTTTGACTGATTTCAATTTTCTCCGGCTTCAGCCCTTTTCTCCTGAGATAGGAGTTCCATTTTTCTGCATATTTTAGAAACGTTTTATCGCCCGTCTTCTCATAGAGCCACACCAAAAGCCGTATGTGAAGCCGATGGTAGAAAACACTTGAAGAATTGTATATGCTTGCATATCTGCTCCAGCTTCCGGTGTCAAAATAGGGAAGGGCATTTTTAACACTCATTGCGCCATCCCAGAACAGTTTCCATGCAGTCTCCTTCCCACTAACCTCCCAGTAGTAGTAGAGGCCCTGAAGGGCAATTATATGGCCGTTCAAAACGAGCTCTTTCGGATAGTAGTTATACTCAAGATACCATGGACCATATTTCGTTTCAACGACGAAACCATTCTCAGACAAAGGAAGATCAAAGGAATTCAGAAACTCTGTGGCCAACTTCAGATAGCTCTCGTTTCCCGTCAAGTTGTAAGCTTTGGCATAAAGTCCAGCCGCAAGTCCTTGGGCATACCCCGAGACCCATGGAATGCTCGCATTCTGAAACTGAAAGTAGTTCTTGAAGAGGGCATATGTCCTATTGTTATATTCCCCATATTGGATGTACTTCCTGAGCTCATTGAGAATTTCAAGCATCTCTCTGTAGTCCCCTTTACCGTAGTATATGTGGGCCCAGTGAAGCGCCGCCACAAAATACATGTTGAATCCCCTTGCCCGATAATAGACAAACGGAAGCTCACTGTGCATCGGACTGTTTTTCACCCTAATAGTACCGTAATAGGGTGAGCTGTTGCCGAAGACCAGTGTGAGATCCTTTCTGCCGGGTTTCTTATATGTGGAATAGTAGAAATTGTTTGCTCTCAGGTTCATCAAAAGGATATTCATTTCCACCTTATTCAGTCTCCTCTCCTTTGCCAGATTGCCAAAGCTTCTGATGGCATAACCTAAATCCCTGTAAATCTGCAGATAGCTGAGATTTCCTGTTTTTTCCCAGAGGCCAAAGTAGTAATCCTTCAGTTCTCTGTTTTTTTTCAGCTCATTGGTTAGTTTTTTGGAGTAGAGCTCTCCAAGTTCGGATGCCTCCTTGATGAGTATCTCCTCATCACTCCCAAAGATATCTTCCGGAACCTCTACTCCAACTCTGCCTGATTTCCTTTCATCTATCTTAAGGGTGAATCTACCCGGAACATGAATGGGCTCAAGCATGATTACATACCTTCCGGGAGAATGAAGGACATATTCAATCGTGCCGTTGAAGGGAAATTGCAGTTTTTCCCAGTTTTCTGCTCTTCCCTCAAATGAAAGCTTGACTGTAATTCCCTTTTCAAATTTCGACTGCATATACCCCCCTTTGAGAACAAGGTAAGGCCTCTCAAACTCAGTTATCCCCATGCCCATGAAATCCAAGTGGAAAGTTGCAATTTCAAAAGCAGCATTTTTCTCCTCGATCATTATATATACCTCAAGATGGCCCATTTTTTTACCCGAAGATGACGATATGGTATTATCATTTGATACCTTAGTTATACAACCAGCAGTAAATATAACAATGAGAATTAAAATCACAGCCCCCACTCGCACTTTCATACTACTTCCCATAGAAAAATAGAGAGAGGGATTATAAGGTTTTCTAAAGATTGGCAAGAATTTCTTCCTCTTCCATAGTTCTCTCACAGTAATGGCAACGAACCTTCAAGGGTTCCTTTGATATGACATAAAACTTTGGCGTTGTGTATTCATGGTTGCTTACACAGTTCGGATTTGCGCATTTCAGTATGCCGCTTATTTCCTCGGGAATCTCCACAGGAAACTTCTCCGCAACTTTGTAATCTCTGACTATATTAACAGTGGCGCTTGGCGCTATCAGCGCAATTTTATTCACTTCCTCCTCGCTTAGAAATTTTCCTTCGATTTTTACTATGTCTTTCCTACCAAGCTTTCTGCTGTGAACATTTGCCGCCAATAAGAGCGCTCCACCGTTCAGCTTATCGAGTCTGAGGATTTGAATTACCTTGAGACCTTTCCCTGCTGGAATGTGATCTATCACTGTTCCCTCCTTAATGGCTGTCACTTTCAGCTCGCTCATTCCATCACCCCCAATGTGAGACCAAGAAGTGCCATCCTCACGGGAACTCCTGAGAACACTTGCTTGAAGTAAATCGCATGCTCCGTTTTATCAACTTCTGGATGTATCTCATCAATTCTTGGCAGTGGATGCATAACTTTTAAGGTCTCTTTTGCTTTCTCCAGAAGTGTGCAATCGACGACATAGCTCCCTTTAACCTTCAAATACTCCTGCTCGTCCGGGAAGCGCTCCTTCTGAATTCTCGTTGCGTAGAGAACATCAAGCTCACCGATTATGCTCTCTAAATCGTTCGTTTCATAAACCTTAACACCTTTCTCTCTAAGCTCCTCCACAATGTGTTTGGGCATTCTTAAGAGCTCGGGCGAAATTAAGTACAGCTCTACGTCGTAGTGAGTTAAAGCTTCACTCAGGCTATGAACCGTTCTACCGTACTTCAAATCCCCAAGAAGACCTATTTTTAGGCCATCAATCTTTCCAAAGGCGCGCTTTATGGTGTAGAGGTCGAGTAAAGTTTGTGTTGGGTGCTGGTTGCTTCCATCACCAGCATTTATGACTGGAATGTCCGCCACTTCAGCTGCTAACCTTGCAGCTCCCTCCTTTGGGTGCCTGATAACTATAACATCGCTGTACTGTTCAACTGTTTTAACCGTGTCCCTAAGGCTTTCTCCCTTCTTTACGCTACTCGTTGAGGCTTCTGCAAACCCTATAACCGAGCCTCCTAATCGGTGCATTGCACTCTCAAAGCTCAATCTGGTCCGTGTTGAAGGCTCAAAGAAGAGTGTCGCCAGAATCCTGCCCTTCGCATACTCAAGATGCTTTTTTTCCTTCAGCTCGTGCTCAAGCCGTTCTGCAGTTTTCAAAACAAATTCAATATCCTCCCGGGAAAAGTCTCTAATGCTTATCACATCTCTATTTTTCCAGCCCATAAAAGCCCTTCTCGTGTAAAATGATGCCTGTATTTAAACCTTTTTTAACATTTTTTTGTTCAAGGATAAAACTTATAATCAGGTTTTAGAATCCTACTACGGGATGGATTATGAAAAGCCCTTGCACATTCTGGTCTGAGGAAATAATGCCTGCCCTTAGAGCGAGGATAGCATATGTCCTGTATTCTTCGGGATTCACACAAACTCAAATAGCCGAAATACTGGATATAACCCAAGCAATGGTAAGTAAATATCTCTCAGGGAAATTTAAGAAGCTCGCTCCAAATGTGCAAAGATTAGTTGACAAGATTGCCGATGAGATAGCGAATCTAATACTATGTGGAGCTGGAAAAGAAGAGTTGATAAAATTTAGTACCCAGAAGTTTATGGAATTTTTTGAAAATGACGTTGGTTGTAGAGCGTATTTACAATATGCTGGGCTGAAGGACGAGTCTTTCTGCAGAGAGTTATTTAGTATCCCCCCATCCAGAAGCGGTGTTCTCGAAATGTTAAATCTGGCTGTTGGACAACTCCTCAGCGATAACAAATTCATCGAACTCTTACCCGAGATAAGGAGCAACTTCGTTTATGCCATTCCAAATCCAAGAGATTACAGAGATGTTGCAGCAGTTCCCGGAAGGATAACGCTTGTAAAAGGAAAACTTTTTGCTCTACCACCAGAATTCGGTGCCAGCAAGCATACGGCGGCTATTCTGCTTGAACTATCAAAAATCTTCCCTGAAATAAGGAGCGTTCTAAATATCAAATTCAATGAAAGGATTTCACATGCCATGAAAAAAGCAGGGTTCAGGGTTACAGAGATAATCGGAGAGGAAAGAGACGAGGAGCAGACAATAAACATGATAGCAGAAAAATTCAGGGGGAAGGAATGGGATGCCGTGGTCGACAGAGGAGGATTTGGTATAGAGCCTGTCGTCTATATCTTTGGAAGGAATCCTATGGAAGTTCTTGAAAAGCTTAAAAGGCTGGAGAAATTTCTGTAAGATTTCAATGAAGGTTAAATTTAATAGGCTCAGCTCATACTCTCAGGGGGTGTCATGATGAAAATCGTAAGCAAAGAACTCAGATTTTCAACCCGGGGAGAAATTGATTTGGTTGATATAACAGCCGATGTAGAGAGATTTGTCAGGGAAAGTGGGGTTAGAAACGGTCAAGTTCTCGTCTTCGTTCCCGGAGCGACCGGAGCTGTAGTAACGATAGAACATGAATCAGGTCTGCTTGAGGATTTTAAGAGAGTTTTAAGGCAGCTGGTATCACAGGGAGAGGGTTACCTTCACGACAGGATTGACAACAATGCACATTCTCACCTGAGGGCGACACTGCTCGGACCAAGCCTTGTTTTGCCGGTTATAGATGGCAAACTCATCAGAGGCACATGGCAGCAGATTTTTTTCGTCGAGCTGGACGTGAGGCCGCGACACAGACGGCTCATAGTGCAGGTGGTCGGTGGGTGAGTTCAAGCAGTGCCGCCCTTTCACCCCAGACTTCCTGCTATCACATCCCCTTGCAGGAGTTCCAGTAAGGTAAATCCCGCCAGCGGGGAGTTACTCCTTTAGAAGAGCTGAAAGGGGGTAATAACCCGCCCATGTTCATTGACTCCGCCTTCAGCGGTACTCCCCGGGCAGTCTTTAATAGTTTCCAAAGGATATAAAGATTTCCTTGATTCGTCTGCACGATTGGAACATTCCAACATTACTTTTTAGTGAAAAACCAAAAACCCTTAACAGAGTTCCATCCCTACACTGGCACCTTCGCCCGTTAAAAGATTCTTAGTAAAAATCAAACTAAAACCAAAAACTTTTAAAGACCGGACAGGTCTCATTTAAATAGGCATGGGCCGGTAGCTCAGCCTGGTATGAGCGCCGCCCTCGCAAGGCGGAGGCCGCGGGTTCAAATCCCGCCCGGTCCACCAGCTTCCGGAAAGTCTTTAATCCTTCATGCAGAAACTTTTCTGGTGGTGTTATGTTTGAAAAAGGTCACATTGATGAGAACTACGTGCGGGTCTCAAGAGATGAGCTCTTCTCTTTCGTCGTGAAAGTTCTCACGAAGCTTGGAGTTCCTGTTAAAGATGCAGAAATAGTTGCAGACAACCTGATAATGGCAGACCTGAGGGGAATTGAAAGTCACGGCGTTCAGAGGCTTAAGCGTTATGTGGATGGAATCCTCAGCGGCGGCATAAATCTCAAGCCAGACATTAGAATCGTCAGAGAAGGAGCTTCATATGCCCTGATAGATGGGGATGAAGCTCTTGGACAGGTTGTTGGGTACAAGGCCATGGACTTGGCAATTAAAAAAGCCAGAGAGAGCGGCATCGGAGTTGTCACAGTAAGAAACAGCAATCACTACGGTATAGCAGGCTACTACGCACTAATGGCTACCCAAGAAGACATGATAGGAATAAGTATGACGAATTCACGCCCATTAGTTGCTCCAACCGGCGGGATAGAAAGGTTTCTGGGGACGAATCCAATTGCTTTAGCTGCCCCGACAAAAGATAAACCATTTCTGCTTGATATGGCTACAAGTGTTGTCCCAATCGGGAAGCTTGAGGTTTACCGCAGGAAAGGAGAGCACATTCCAGAGGGCTGGGCAATTGATTGCAAAGGTAACATAACAACCAATGTGGAGAAGGTCTTCAACGGAGGAGCTCTTCTCCCCCTCGGAGGCTTTGGAGAGCTCTTCGGCGGACACAAAGGCTATGGGCTCAGTGTTATGGTCGATATTTTGGCTGGAATCTTGAGCGGTGGAACATGGAGCAGGCATGTCAAAAATACAAGCGAAAAGCACAGCGAGGTTGACCACTTCTTCATGGCGATCAACATCGAAGCCTTCCTTCCACTGGAGGAGTTCAAAGAAAAGATGAGCAAGATGATTGAAGAACTGAAAACTTCCAAAAAACATCCTGACTTTGAAAAGATATGGATTCACGGAGAAAAGGGTTTTCTAACCACAGAAACTCGCTTAAAAATTGGCATCCCAATTTACAGGAAAGTTCTGGATGAACTTAACGGAATTGCAGAAACGGTTGGAGTGCAAAAACTAAAAGTCGGTGACAGAGATGGAAAAGCTTAAAGAAAGGGCTCTATCTTTTCATAGGAACAATTTTCCGGGAAACGGCAAAATTGAGGTAATTCCAAAGGTTTCTCTAAAAACAAGACATGACCTTAGCTTGGCTTATACTCCGGGAGTTGCAGAGCCATGCAGAGAAATAACCAAAAATCCAGATGCCGTGTATGAATACACGAGCAAAGGTAACCTCGTAGCTGTTGTGAGTGATGGGAGCAGAATTCTGGGTTTGGGCAACATTGGAGCCTTAGCGGGTTTACCTGTGATGGAAGGGAAAGCCCTGCTTTTCAAGCATTTCGGGGGCGTTGATGCGTTTCCAATAATGATCAATGAGCAGGAACAGGACAGGTTTGTTGAGATTGTCAAGGCGATAGCACCCACATTTGGAGGTATAAATCTTGAGGACATAGCATCACCCAAATGCTTCTACATTCTTGAGAGATTGAGAAAGGAGCTGAACATACCGGTCTTCCATGACGACCAGCAGGGTACAGCAGCTGTTGTCTTAGCAGGTCTCTTAAACGCTCTCAAGGTCGTTGGCAAAAATTTCAGGGAAATTACAGTCACCATGTTTGGGGCAGGCGCTGCAGGTTTTGCTGTGCTCAGGATTCTAACAGAAGCAGGTGTAAAACCTGAAAACGTCAGGATCGTTGAACTTGTCGAGGGTAAGCCAACTGTTTTAACAGATGATATGGATCTGGAGGAACTGTTTCCGTACAGGGGCTGGCTTTTAAGCAGAACCAATGCAGAAGGTGTCACAGGGGAGCCTGTAGATGCTGTAAAAGGTGCGGATGTTCTTATATCCTTCACAAAGCCCGGTCCGGGGGTTATAAAGCCTGAATGGATATCAAAAATGAACGATGATGCCGTAGTCTTTCCGCTGGCAAATCCTGTTCCAGAGATACTCCCGGATGAGGCCAGAAGAGCCGGAGCCAGAATAGTTGCAACAGGAAGAAGCGACTTTCCAAATCAGGTTAATAATGTCCTTGGATTTCCGGGAATTTTCAGGGGAGCGTTGGATGTGAGAGCGAGGACCATAACTGATAACATGATAATCGAGGCTGCAAAAGCAATAGCTGATGTTGTCGAGGAGCCCAGCGATGAATACATAATACCCTCACCACTTAATCCCGAAGTTCCACCAAAAGTGGCGAGGGCAGTTGCAGAGCAGGCGATGAAAGAGGGCATTGCGAGGAGAAGTGTTAGCGGAAAATGGGTCGAAGAACATACAAGAAAGCTCAGGGAGTTCTATGAAAATGTCATTGCCCCTGTAAATGAAAGGAGGAGGGATTTCAAGTGAAGGTTGTGGATGCCAAGAGAGCAATCTCCGCAGTTCCAGACGGTGCTACCATAGCCATTTCAGGATTCAACCTGCTGGTTGCTCCCGAGTATCTGCTTATGAAGCTCTTCGAGCATTACAGGGAAACAGGACATCCGAAGAGGGTTTTTCTTGAGGTAAATCCTATTCCCACTGCCCCAGATAGGGTTCTTGATCGGATAATGGAGGAGATATATAAAGAAGACGAACAGGAGTTTCTTACAGGCATTCTCGTTACATATCCCGGCTGGTCTCCATATCTCCAGAGGTTGATTCAGGAAAACAGAATTGAGGGCTACACATGGTCAATTGGAACAGCCTCGTGGTTTTTCAGGGAAGTTTCAAGAGGCCTACCCGGCGTCATTACAAAGGTGGGTCTCAAAACCTTCCTCGATCCACGGGAGGATGGTGGTTACCTGAATAACCTCGCCAGAAAAAAGAAGAGATGCAGGATAGAAGTAGTGAAGATACAGGGCGAGGAATATCTCCTCTATCAGGCTCCAAAACCGAACATTGCTTTTATCAGAGGAACAACGGCAGATGAGATTGGGAACATAACAACCGAGAGAGAGGGAGCATTTACCGAGATACTCAATCTGGCTCAGGCAGCTAAGGCTGAACCGGAGAAGGGTCTCGTAATAGCTCAGGTGGAGAGAATCGCAAGGTATCCCTCTCTGAATCCGCAAGATGTTAAAGTTCCCGGTCCGTTAGTGGACTATGTTGTCGTTTCTCCACCAGAATATCACAGACAGAGCGCAAACATATCATACGAACCAACGATTTCAGGGGAGGTAATTCCACCGATGGATCCCTCATCACTTCCAAGCTCCCCTTTGAATACTCAGAAAGTTATAGCGAGGAGAATCCTGCTCGAAATGATAGAGCTCGTCAAAAAGCTCAAGAGACCGATCCTCGTAAACCTCGGCATAGGAATACCCGACAAGGTAGCTGGCATAGCAATGGAAGAAGGTGTCTCCGAGTGGGTATTCACCACTGTCGAATCTGGGCCTTTCGGCGGTATAGCTCTGGGAGGGCCAGATTTTGGAGCATCAATAGGGCCCTTTGCCATAATATCCCAGCCAGATCAATTTGCCAACTATGAAGGTGGGGTTATAGACGCGGCCAGTTTGGGCTTCATGCAGGTTGACGAGAGAGGAAATGTTAACCCCTCGCTCTTACCCGGCAGACTGCCCGGGCCAGGGGGATTTCCTGTCATCTCATATGGTTCGCCAAGAATGTTCTTTGCCGGCCACTTCACGGCAGGAAAAAAGGAAATCAAGGTGGAAAACGGAAGGTTGGAGATAATCAGGGACGGAAGCATCAAAAAGTTCGTCAGGAGAGTGTATAAGGTGGTCTACAATGCTCCCCTTGGTCTTGAAAGAGGTCAGGAAGTTGCCTACATCACGGAGAGGGCTGTTTTTAGACTTACAGAGAGAGGCCTTGTTCTGGAGGAATATGCTCCGGGGATAGATATCGAGAAAGACATACTGAAGAAGATGGAATTCAAACCGAAAATAACTCCGGAGTTAAAGGAGATGGATGACAGGCTTTTCAGGTCGGAACCCATGGAGATAAAAGAGGAGCTTCAGGGGTAGACAGAGTTTCCGTGGGAATCAATTGCAACGAGCAGGGGAAAATCTTTGACCTCAAGCACCCAGATAGCCTCAGGAACTCCAAGATCGAGCCAGAAAACATCAACCACCCTTTTTATACTTTTAGCGGCTAATGCCCCTGCTCCCCCGGTGAAAGCAAAATACACGGCTCTGCCTTTAAATGGTTCGGCGTCCATACCTCCCTTTCCTATTATGCCTCTAACTCCCATATCCAGAATTCGATTGAGGTAGCGGTTCATTCTCGTGCTCGTGGTTGGTCCGGCAGAAACTACCTCATAACCCGCGAAACTTTTCCTGACAATCGGCCCACAGTGGTATATCACTGATCCTTTAAGCTCGATTGGAGCATTCCACTCAATTATCCTCCTGTGGGCCATATCTCGTGCGGTATATATAATCCCGGAGAGATAAACTATATCCCCGATCCTGAGCTTTAAGATATCTTCTTGGTTTAGGGGCGTTGTCAGTTTTCTCATGATATATAAAACACAAAAGTAGGTTTAAAGTGTTTTTGCCCTCATGCTCCACCCGGGTTTGACAATTTCTTTCAAACTCACAACTTAAGTATCAGTATTAGGCTAATTATCCAATGGGGAGTTCAAATAATACTGCATTCAACTATTAGAGTTGTATACAATTTCGTATAAGCCATGTTAGAAATCAAAACTCAGTTCCTCCAATCAATTTTAAACCTTGAGGAGGGAGAAAAATGATTTGGGAAGCAGAGCCTGATATTGTGGAGTATATCAATAAAAAAACAGGCATTAATATCGACACCATTATTACCATCCTCAATGCAGAGGAAGCTTTTTTCATGATTCAAATTCAGAAAGCCTTGAAGACAAAGAAGAAAAGAGTTAAGGAGGAGTTGGTAATATGAAAAGAGCAACGACTGCTATGGTGATATTCTTAATACTCTTTTCACTGTTTTCATATCCTCTCCTCGCAGCCAATATGACTAAAAGTCTCAATTCAAGCAAAAAGGAAGCCCCGACACTAAGATTAGATGAGGCTAATAATCCAGATGTAGCTGTAACATCGCTTTCATATTCCTATGTAAATGGTAGTCAGATGATTGTCTCTGCAAGTGTTGTAAATTACGGAAACACGTCAGAGCCATTTAACACAACGTTTATTGCAATAGAGCCTCAAGAGTTACCTGAACCAAGTGAGGTACCGTTTACCTGGATAGATATAAGCCAAATAGTCCAAAATGCCGTTCAGGTTTATAGTGGGGAGTATGTTTCAAACTGGAGTGCTGTACTACATGGGGATGATAGTTATTTCATATACAAGCTACCATTTGTTCTCAATTACTTTGGAAGAAAAATAGTAAATATTTCAGTGAGCACAAATGGATATATCGAGCTTTTGGGCAAATGGGAACAACCAAGGTTCAGATCATCGATAGGTATCTATCCCGATTTAGAAGACTATCACGAAGATGTCATATTGGCGTTGGATGGAGATTTGGAAACAGATGACGGCTATCTTGCAGTTGTGGGTTTTGCTGACAAAGTCGTCATAGAGTGGTTTGGTTCAACATTTCAGGATTATAATTCCGCTGATTATCCGATAAATGTTCAGGTCATCATCTTCAGGAATGGTACAATTAGATGGAGCTACAAATTCCTTAGGTATTCAAGTGAAGAGTATAACATGTTTGCAGGATATTTCTCAAAAGTCTCTCTTGAGGATAGGGTAATATCCCAAGGAGAAAGAAAAAGCTTTGAGGTGCAACTTCCAGAGGTTACACCATTGACTATCAAATCCCAGACTCCGGGGCTCTTAAATGAAGAGGAGACCACCACTACTATTATGCTTCCAATCAGGGATTTCTATGTGGAAGCTATTGCCGATAATGAAGAAGAGCTTAATGATTACTACAGATTCAACAACATTGGAGAATTGTGGATATGGCCTGGCGACTACTGGATAGAGAATGCGACTATCGGAAATCTCACGGTGGGGGAATATGTGGAGATTAATTTTACAGTAAAGAGCACATCACACCATCCAGAAACAACAATGATAAAGTTGTTGATGAACAATGAAAGCGTTAGAACTCTTTATGTAAATAGCTTAGATTTCATAAACGGAACAGCAAGAAAAAGCTTTTCTTGGAGAGTTCAAGGGGGAAAATACAGCCTGATGCTCGAACTTCAAAATCAGGGCGATATTAACACAGAGAATAACTTGTTCTTATTAGGAAATTATTCTCTGCCCCAACCTAATTTTAAAGTCTTAAACTATTCAATTTCTATTCCAAACTGCGTTGGAGATTTAGCGGTTATAACGGCAAACGTGACAAATGATGGAGATGCCAACTGGAGTGATGTTGAAGTTAAATTTGTAGTTGGATACTCAAGTTCAGGGCAACTACCTATATCCAGAATTTCCTACATATCCCTGCCAGCAGGTGATACTAAGGAGGTATCAGCTTCGTTCTCTTTACAACCGGGTAATATAAGTTGGATATACGTCCAAATAGATCCCTACGACAGAGTTATTGAGAGGAATGAAAATGACAACATTCTAAATGAAACATATATGGCAGAAATTTATTATCCAGACTTTACCGTTGAGTCAATATACACTCCCACAAAACCAAACACCGGAAACAGTTATACTATTAACATTACCATAGACAATCTGGGTCAGTGCTACAATGGAGGTATTTATACATACCTCTATGAAAACGGTTCCCGTGTTGGATACAAATATGTTACAGGGATTCTTACCAATCCCAAAAATATTAGTATAGGCTGGACACCGAGAGAACCGGGTTTAAGGAATTTGACAGTTGTAATTGATCCATATAACTCAATTCCTGAAAAAAACGAAGCAAACAATGCCCTTTCAAAAATGGTATTTGTTGGAGGCCCAGATTTAATCATAACCAATGTAACCCTGCTCAGCTTTGATGGAATGGCAGGCAGTACAGCCACATTTAACGTTACCATAAAGAACACTGGAGAAGCCTTTACAGATCCATTCTATGTTGTAGCTAAGAGCTCTCTGGGCTCGGATTATGAATATATAAGAGGTATGAACAAGAATGAGGAGAAATGGATTATTCTACAGCCCATTATTAACGGTGGTTCTTACAACCTGACGTTTATAGTAGATTACACGCATAATATTCCAGAGACCTATGAGAGCAATAACATGGCTTTGTATCCTATAAATGTCCCACGTCCGAATTTTATCATTGAAAGAGTGGAGATTCCTGATAACACTGTTGGAAACGTGCCAATCAACATTACAATCAAAAACATTGGTGCTCCTTATAATGCTACCAGAACTAACGTGATTGTGAAAATACAAGCTTCTGGTTACTCGAGCCTATACTTCGGAGGCATAATTGGGAGCAATGAAAGTGTCTGGAAAACAGGAGAGGTCGATATCAATCCTCCTGGTGGAACTATCAATGTTACAGTAAATCCATCCAAATTCATAAACGAGACTCACTTCTCAGACAATTCATATGTCTTGGATCATACAACAGGATACCCGGATTTGACTGTAAAAATCTCCGTTCCAAATGACGTGTCTGCAGGTGAAAGAATTCCAGTAAATGTAACTGTCAAAAATATCGGAAATGCAACACTAAGAATCTCCAAATATTCCTATTGGTATTATTATCTGCCATTATCGGTGAAGATAGTGTATGAGAATGGTGAAACATACACCAGCAGATATGAATTAGCCCCGGCTACATTGGATCCAAATACAAGTATTATGCGCATATCATATTTCACCCTCAATGGCGGTCTTAACATCCTGAATGCTACTGTTGATGAGAATAATAGGTGGAAAGAATCCAATGAAAGCAATAATTATGCCACAGTTTCATTAAATGTCGCCATGCCAGATTTTGTTGTCTCTAATTATTCTATCCAGGAGAGCCTGCTAAATGGTAGCGCCTATCTCTATAAGACTTATAGTTTGCCAGTTAATGTGACAAATAATGGGGCAAACTTTAGTTCTTACGTATATGTTCAGCTTTTAGATAACGGTAAATACTCTTCAAGCAGGAGTGTTGGACCGCTGAATCATGGAGAAACAAAAGAAGCGTTCCTATACTATATCCCTGCTCCCGGCCAGCATCTAATTACGCTCCTCGTAGACCCAGGCAACAACTGGATAGAATCCAACGAAACGAACAACAACAGAATTGTAGCGAATTTATCGTTTGGATATCCAGAGTTAGTTCCTCTTGGAGTTACATGGACACCCTATAACTTTACATCCGGAGACAGTGTAACTTTTAAAACATATATCAAAAACACCGGGCAAGCGTTCTATAGAAGCTTTTCAGTGCGCTTTGAGGTGTGGAATGAGACTTCAAGACTGACATATGGATATGGCACTCCTAATCCGTACAGTTGGTACTTCAAGGAAAATGAAACGAAAGAATTTGACTGGAGATGGTATAATGCAAAACCCGGCAATTTAACTCTTAAAATATTCGTGGATTACTATAATGCTATACCAGAATCGAATGAGAGCAACAACGAATATGAAGCTTATCTTGGGTCAATAGGAACCCCAGATTTTGAATTGAGCAATTTGACTGTTGAAAATCTGGAGTATGGCAGGTATGCCAGAATAAATGTTAATCTAAGGAATCTTGGAGAGGCTATCTATAAAAACTTCCCAATAATGTTTAACATAAGCAACACCATACGATATGTGTGGATTTATGGCATGAATTCCAATGAATCAAAACTAATAGGCACAAAATGGTATGTTGATAAAGTCGGCAACATTACTATTCAAGTAAGAGCTGATCCAAATAACGCCATAATCGAATCTGATGAAGATAACAATGAAGTTTCAGGCAGTTATTATATTGAGGCACCAGATTTGGTCATATCCTCCTACAAGTGGATTGAAGATGACCTGAGCAGAGGATATCTGACCTTCAATATTAATGTTACGAATAATGGAGGAAACTGTTACAGAGGATTCTACGTTGGAATGTATATCGATGGTGAGCACAAAGCGGATGCATGGATACCCTCACTCATGAAAGGGGAAACCAAAGAAGTTACAGTAAAATGGCACTTTAATGTAGGCGGCACTCACAATGTAACTCTAAGAGCGGATACATACGACACCATAGAAGAGAGCGATGAAAATAACAATGAAGTCAATACACAGGTTACAATTGCGCTCCCTGACCTCACAATTGAGAGCATAAGTCTGCCCGAAAATATGAATGCAAATGCATATTACCCAATTAACATCACGATTAGAAATGATGGGCTTAGGGATGTTGATGAATACTTTACTGTAGCGGTATTCGATGGGGATAGATTAATAGGAAGCAAAGGGTATAACACACTTAAAGCCGGCCAAAGCACAGCAATACAACTTCAGATAAGACCGTATCCCGGAAACAGGACTATCAAAGCTATAGTTGATTATTACAACCACGTCTATGAAGTGAATGAGAGCAATAATGAAGCAGAGGCAAAAACCTACGTCAGTGCTCCAAATCTCAAAATTTTGTCTGTCTATGTCGGAAATTACACTTTTGCAGGCGATGAGGCAGTATTAACGGCGACCCTTGAAAACACGGGAGATGCAGAAGCAAAGAACTTCTACATTGGATTTAAGGCTGGGGATGTATATATAGGGGCTGCTCGTGTGGAAAGCTTAGCTCCAAACAGCATCAAAAACGTTTCAATAACCTGGAAAATACAGGGGGGAGAGTATCCAATATACGCAATTGCAGACTATGGAAACTATCTGCGTGAATGGAATGAAAGTGACAACACAGCCAGCACTCCTGTTAAGGTTCCCACTCCAGATTTAACTGTAAGCAATTTAACATGGAGAGGGGAAAAACAGGTAGGGGCATTTATCAACTTTTCGGCTGTAATTTCAAACATAGGAAACCCCACGAAGCAAGAATTCTATGTTTCACTGTATGTAGGAAACGAAGCTGTAGACCATGTGAAAGTCAACGGACTTGAGGCTGGAGCAAGCATGGAGATAGATTTCCATCCATGGAAGGCAAAATATGGAAACCTAACAGTGGAAGTTAAAGTTGATACTTGGAACTTCGTTACAGAATCTAATGAGAACAACAATGTGGTTTTAAGCACCATAAACATTAAGGATATCTCAGCTCCTACAATAATGCAGATGTTTCCGGCAAATGGTAGTATAACGAACAGGAATATAACCGGAGTTTATCTTGTAGATGACGGAGCCGGAGTGGACTACTCTCTGAGCAAAATAGATATTATCAAAAATGGCACTCAAATACCTGGGCATAGTGAATTTAGTGGAGGCTGGCTGGTCTTTATACCTGATTCGAAGCTTGGAGATGGTGAATATACAGTAAGAATAAAAGCAGTTGATAAAGCAGGCAATTCGGCAAACTATACTTACACATACACTCTTGACACAACACCACCAAGAATAAAAATCGAAGGAGTTTCAAATGGAGCAACATATAACTCCACCATATTCCCCCAAGTAACAGTGATGGACATCCATTTGAAAGAGTATAGCACACTCCTTAATGGGAAACCCTATAACGGTGAGCCTATAAAATTCGATGGAAGCTACGTCCTCGAAGTTACCGCCTCTGACGAAGCTGGAAACAGTGCTCATGAAAAGATAACGTTTACCCTCAATGGGATACCTCTACCACCCTCATCCCTCACTGTCAAATCTGAAGAAGGCTATGCTATCTTAACATGGAAACCAAGCCCAAGTAAAGATGTTTTGGGGTATTTTGTATATGTTAACGGAGTTAAGGTAACCCCTGAACCAATAGAAAGGTTAAACTTTACCCTTCCATATCAGGAGGCTGTTTATGAAGTCTCAGCAGTTGATTTTGCAGGACATGAGAGTGAGAAGGTACTGGCAGAACCAATAATTGTTTCACTGGTCTCTCCTCAGAATCCCCTACTGGCAGAGAACTATCCCGCAAATCTCACATTCCACCTGAAAAATATGAACGGAGCAATAAATGTAAGTGTAGATATACAGCTTATAGACAGCCTTGGAAATGTAATTAAAGATATAGACTATGGTCGTCTCCAATTTGCTCCAAATGAGACCAAACAACTTGTCTTAACGTTTATAACCCCTGAGGACCTAAGGGCAGTGCAGGTTATAGTTTCAAACGGTGGTAAAAGCTATACAACATTCCCAGTAAAGACCTATCGGACATCTCTCCCAAACATAACCATCTCAAGCATACTTTCGAACTTCCCAGAAGTTATACCGGTAAATATAACAAACTTTGGTTCGGCTGAATTAACCGTCAGCGGTAGTGCTTCACTTGGAAGGATAACAGGTGAAACCAATTACATAAGGCTAAAACCCGGTGAAAATGGGACGTTATATATATACCTAACACCCAAGGATATTGGAGAAGAAATACTCACACTCAATCTGACTTACAGAACCTTTGGAGATGCTAAAACATTCAAGATAACAAAAACAATAAACGTCACCAGCCCAATTTTGAATCCAATAACCCTAAGTCATGAACAGATTGTCAAAGGCAAAATCGCTACAGTGTTTGCAATATTCAAAAATTTGGGCTCCGCTCCACTCACAGTAAACAAGGCTATTATCAGATTAGTAGATGGCAACTCGACAATAGTAGAGAAAACAGTGTATAAAACAGCAAGGTTATACAGTGAAGGTACTATCTCTTTCTACACAACTTTTGTAGTTCCAGCCAATGCTCCAGATTATGCGACATTAGAGGTTACAGTCTATGGTATGGATGGTTACAAATTAAACTACTCAAAACGTGAAGAGGTGCAACTCCTTAAGCCTCCTTACAATGCTAACGTCACTATTGGCAAGGAGATTTACAGTCCCGGCGAAACCATACACGTAACCGGCTATGCATTTAATGAAAGTGGATTCCTGCCAAATGTAACAGTAAAGCTCAGCTTTGCAAGAGATGATTTTGTCAGAACATTCCTTGTAAAAACGGACTCATATGGAAGGTTTACATTTAACTTTACTCCGTATGCAACAGAAGGGGGAACATTTGTTATTAGCGCCACCCATCCAAAAGTTATTTCCCTTGAGCATGACGCTCAGTTCAAGGTATTAGGTATCGTTCCATTGGTTAGACATTATACTCTGCAGGTACCAATAAAATTCAGATATAAACTCCAGATTCCACTGAGAAACGTAGGTGACGAACCTCTGAATATTACGGTAACTTCAAATTCTTCAATATTCCATGTCGATATTCTTAAAAATATTACACTAATGCCCGGAGAAATAAAGAGAATCAGCGTCGTTATTTCATCAAATCAATCCAAGAACGAGACATTTAGTTTAACATTCAGAAGCAGGTATAACAATGAAAGTGTTCAGATAAACATCATAACACTTCCAGAAAAACCTATCCTAAGAGCTTCACCGAAGGTAATTGATGTAGGAGTAAAGCCCGGAGAAGTCCTCACAAAAAGTGTGGAAGTGGAGAATCTTGGATTTGCCCCAGCAGGGAATGTAACGATAATTCTTCCCAATTGGAGCTTTGTCACTCTTGCAAGCAACTTTACAACAATTGAAGCTGGAGAAAAAGAGGCTTTCACTATCTTTATAGCTCCAACGGAAAATAATACCGGTAAATTCACCGGATATGTGAAACTCTCAGCAAAAGACGCTGAGGTCAAGATACCCATCAGAGTCATAGTTACCCCTAACCAGACAGGAAATGTGAGATTTATCTTGGTGGATCCTGAAGGAAACCCAATACCCAACGGTAAAATCACAATATCAAACGAATATTATACAGAAACCAAAGTTGCAGATAAAAATGGAACAGTTTTATTCAGCAACGTTCCGGTAGGCCTTTACAAGTACTATGCGTTTGGAGAAGAAATCGTTCCAAAGGATGGCAATATTATAATAGATGCCGGAATTGAGAAGAATGTAACAGTGATTTTACTTAAATCTCCGTTAAAAGTGGAGTTTGAAGTATATCCAGTAACAGTAGATGATGTCTATACCATAGTACATGAGATAGAATATGAGACGTACCTTACGATACCCTACCTCAAAGTTGATTATGGACAGGGATACATAATAGTCAACTCCTCATATCTAAAAGAACATGGTGTGGTAGAATTCAGGGGATACGTTACTATACAAAACACCAACCCCTATCTCTCAGTAGTTAACGTAACGTTCAGACCAATAATAGTTGACCACTACACCGAAATAGTCTTTGCAGTGGATAGAATAGATGAGATAAAACCTGGGGAAAATGTAACCGTACCGTATGTCATAAGGGTGTATCAACACAGATCACCAGATATTGATCCATGTAAGCCTCAGAGGATAGTTATCAGCCTCCCATCATTGGCTTACTGTGAGGATGGCAAATGGCATGTGCCCCCTGCAGATGAAATTTCCTTTACAATAAAACTCGCATGTGTGGACTGTTTCTGGTCTATAACAGCTGTTATAAAAGATGTTGCAGTCGCTCTCAGTGGCCCATTAGGAGACGTTATCCAAGGAGGAGTCAAAATTGGGAAAGCAGGAATAATGATAGTGCGCACTTCCAAAGTTGTAGGAGACGTTGCGGATAAAATCCTCAACATTCAGGGGCAGATAGATTTCGGAGCAAAGTGTTATGCAGCCGCCACAAGCGGTTGTCAGGAGGATGCAAGTAGCTGTATTCAGAAAGTTGTTGATACTATAATCGGATTTATCCCAGTGGTGAATGATATTTGGGGTATCTACAACGATATAAAAGGTGCTATTGAAAACTGTGGAAACTGTTTATTCAAAGATAGCTGTGTCAAAAAATGTACTCCAATACAGGTCCCTCCAATAAATTCAATTCCAATATACATTGGAATAAGCGGCGGCGGGGATGTTGGAGGCATTGGCGGAGGAGGCGGAGATGGTATCAGTTATGAAGTCCAAGAATGTGAAAAAACAGAGGGTATAGCTCCAACACCCCAGAGTTCATCCACCCGTATCAGTAAAGGAAGTATCCCAGATGTTAATGGAAAGAGCTGTGCATTTTTAAGAAATGTACCCGGAGAAGAGATATTACCAGCACAAACTGTTAATCCCAATGAAGATCATAAAAACATGGTCTGCACTCGGATAAAACTTGAAATAAGACAGAGATTGACAATGGAGAGACAGGGTTTCAGAGCAGATTTGAAATTCACCAACCTAGCAGGATACACAATAAGAAATCTAACGGTATACATTAAGTTCTTCGACGAAAACGGCACAGTTGCAGATGATAAATTCTTTGTCAGAGTGCTAACATTAGAGGGAATAAATTCCTTAAATGGTTCGTCTTTAGTTCCCAATGGAACAGGAATAGTCAATTGGCTGATAATACCAAAACCAGGAGCAGCTGGAGCATTGAGCACGCACTACACAGTCAAAGCATACATATTTGGAAAAGTCGGTAACACCACCTTGGAATACGAGAGCTGGCCTGAAGAGATAACTGTTGAACCTATGCCTATCCTACAGTTGGATTACATGCTCCCGAGATACGTGTATGGTGACAATCCAAAAACGCCAGAGGTAGAACCCCCAATACCCTTTGTCTTTGGAGTCAGAGTGAAGAACATAGGATACGGAGATGCCAAAAATCTGAGAATAGAGTCTGCTCAACCAAAGATAATAAGCAGTAACGTCCCAGCATATATATCATTCCGCATAATTGGAACATATATTAACGGAATTAAAGCGGCCAACAGTCTAACAGTTGACTTTGGAGATATACCTGCAGGGGAGAGCGCAACCGCAGCATGGATAATGACCGCTCAAGTAAGTGGGGAATTCGTGAGCTACAACGCTACATTTATCCATGAGGACCTATTGGGTGGAAACGAAACATCTCTAATAAGAACCCTAAGAACTCACACCCTATTCAAAGCTTTCAATGACACCATAAGAAATGATGGGATGATGGACTTTTTGGTTGATGATAATAGAGATCTGATTCCCGAGAGGATAATAGACTCCACTGGAGCAGATTTCGAGGTACTCCATGTAAATGCCACGATGAGAACAGAGTCAGACATGAAGATAATCGTACCAACAGCCATATTTATAGACAAATGGACATACATAGGACTCAAATTCAATCCCGGGACTACGTTCAGGATTGTGCGCTCAGATGGCAGTATGCCCGTTTCATACTGGTATGATGGTAAAACACTCCATATTTTAGATTATGGGACTCCAGAATTTTACTATATTAAGAGCAATAGAAAACCAGTGGCTCAAGCGACAATAACCTCACCGACAATTGCCAATAGGAGCGTAACTTTCGACGCTTCCTTAAGTTATGATCCGGATGGAAAAATAACGGATTATGCATGGAAAATAGGTAATCTAACCTTCCATCGGAAAGTATTGAACTACACCTTCACCAAACCGGGAATTTATAATGTCACACTTACCGTTAGAGATGATGGTGGTCTCTCAGCAACTAAATCCTTTATTGTTACAGTTTATCTCGGGCCAAGATTTACTGAGAACTTCAGTGTGTCACCAAAATTGGGAGTTGTACCATTCAACATAACCGCAGTGTTAAATGTAACAAATAGTGGGGATGCTGAAGGCATATACTCAGCAGCATTTTCAGTTGATGGAAAGCTCTTAAACATTTCCCAGGTAAGCATACAGCCAGATACAACGTATTCCTTCGAATTCCGTGCGAAAATTTCAGAAATCGGTTATCACAATGTGACCATTAATAACTTCACTCAAGTCGTGGAAGCATACAAGAACGTTAGTATATCTCAAATTAACAGGCAGAATTATTCAAAATACTTTGGATATTACAATTCGCTTCAATGGGATGAATTTAAGAAAGATTTTGAAAACTGGAGTGCCAACATTCTTTCAAATATCACACTGCCTGTGGAGGAATTTGACAGGGTCATCTACATGAAAACAGGAAACTGGAGTATTGCAGAATATATTGAGAATCTTAACAAGACTGAAGAGTCAGGATGGATTAAAGCTGTTTATACAAGAAATGTTACTTTAATTGGAATTACCAAGTGGAATTATACAGAGCTCCACCTAACACAAGTTGCAGAACTCTATGGAAACGCCACACACAAACTTGATGTAACAGCTCCTTCACTAACGGTGAGTCCAAGTAGCGGAATCTATCAATATATCCCAGAATTCAATGTCACAGTCTGCGATGAAAGTAATGTCACCGTATGGGGCATTAGTATTACCAAAGGGACAAAAACGGCATTCACTTTGATTTCCATCAACAACACATGTTCCCTATGGAGAGGAATCTTACCACTGGATATTGCCAATAATACGGTAACAATAATAGCCGAAGACGAATTTGGAAACAGGGCTAATGAGACCCTGTGGATATACATTAATCCAACAACACCAATAATCTACATTGAAAGTCCCAAATCCACAGTTTACAACAAAAAAACGCTTTGGTTCAATTATACAGTTATAGATACCGATTTAATTGGTGTGAGAGCCTATTTAGATGGAACTCTAACAAGTACCTCAGTCAATGTCTCCAAACAACTAACAATGGACTACGGATACCATAACTTTACAGTTACTGCATGGGATGTCTCATATAATGTTAGTAGAACCGTAATCTTCAGGATAAACAAACCCCCTATAGCCAACTTCACATGGACAGCAAACCATCTGAGGGTTAATTTCACGAGCACAAGTACAGATGAAGACGGCATAATACGTTATCTATGGGATTTCGGTGATGGTTCAAGTTCAAATGAAACAAACCCAACCCATGTATATCCAAGGGGCGGCAGGTATAATGTAACACTAACAGTATGGGATGCCTACAGTGCCACTTCCACGATAACCAGAGCTATCCAAGTATTTGCAAATGTTAGCGAGAACAAAGAAGAAAAACACTTATTCACAAAATACTTTGGATTTTACAACACATCTTCATGGGAACCATTTAGAGAAGATTTTGGGCAGTGGAGCAGCGATATACTTAAAAACATGACTATACCAGAAGAGGAGCTCGATAGTATTTACTCCACAATTATTTCAAATTGGAGTCTCACATCCTACAGGGAAAACCTGATTATAGGAGCTTCTACAGGCTGGATAAACGCTACTTACAGAAGAGAGGTAATCATTAAAGGCTTCAGGGGATATGAAAATATTACACTGTCAATAATTCAAACAGTTCATCTGTTCGGCAACGCAACACATGTTCCCGATACAGAGCCTCCCGAGATATCCATAACCTATCCAGAAAATAAGACTTACGACCACAATATCACGTTAATTAAAGTTCAGGTCTATGATGTTTCTCCAGTTAAATGGGTCAGAGCGGAGCTGGATGGGAGAATATACCCAATGAATCACGTAAATGATTCATGGTTGGCAACCGTTAATATCGGAGATGGAAAACACCTTCTCACAGTGTATGCCTCGGATGTATACGGGAATACTGGATATACCAACATTACATTCACAGTCAATACCAGCATCAGAATAGTGGAAAGCAACAATACTACAGTTCAAGTGATTCCCGGTGAAGCTGAGAGTCAAATCCAAATCGGTGGCAGCTCAGTGACTATTAATATTAGCATTCAAGGTGTTGAATATTCATTTATATTCCATGCCCAGCCCTTGATTACAGTAGATGAGAGGATTAACAGCAAACCATGGATGATGATTTACAGTAACGCACAAATGGGAGAAACAGAAGAAAAAACTGAGGAGATCACCCAAGGAGGGACGGTTTATAGAGTGAGAAGAATTACAATTGAACTTCAAGTGGCGGAAGATGGATACGCTGTTTTAGTAGTACCGCTCCATCAGATGAAGCCAACGGAGATTAAGATAGATAAGGATGGCGTCGAGTACAAATTAACAAGAGAAAAGAGGGAATATGGTTACTTTGGAGTATTTGGGGACTATTTATACATAGTGGTTTTTGATGATCCAGTTATTAAAATAACAATGGAAGAGATAGACAGAACACGCACAATAGAATTACATAAAAGAATATGGACCAATCTCGGCATCATATGGGAAGCATATTATCTCAGAATGAATGAAAGATTCAACGAACTGGAAGCCAACATAACAAATATAAGCAGAATCCAGAAAGCTTTGAGCCTCCATAAGAAAGCACAAAGCTACTTTGATAAAGCAAATACCTACGATCCAAGGATTAATCCAGCGATGTATGCAATATACATGAGAAAAGCATATATCACAGAAAAAAGGGCCCTGAAGCTACTTATTGAAAATCTCCATTAACTTTTAAATTTTTTACAGATTTTAATTTATGTTATGTTGCATCCTATCCTCCATGATTTCTGCACCATCATATCTTGGGATGTTCTAAATTCGCTAAATATAATACGATGGATATAAAAATATAAAGTGCATAATTACATAGAGGGTTCATGTATGAGTATGAAAGCCTCATTATTAATGAGATCATTATCCAACGAAACTAATCTGCATATACTCTCCATACTTAAATCCGGCGCGTTTAATCCCAGAGAACTTGCCCGCATTCTGCAAAAAGATGAAACGGATATTTCAAGAAGACTAAGACTGCTGGAAAAGGCAGGATTAGTGAAAGGTCAGTGGATGCGAATAGGAAAAAAGAATGTAAAAGTGTATTCGCTGAAGGTAGATGAAGTCAAAATAAGCTTCAAGCCAACAGAAGTGATAATAAGAACGACTACAAATGAAAACTACCAGATACCTATATTTGACAGGAAAGTTCCTGAGGTTAATATGTTCTTTGGACGGCAAGCTGAAATAGAAAAAATAACATCAACTCCAGCTCGTGTCATACTCATCTATGGAATAGCAGGTATTGGAAAGACAACTCTAATAGCAAAAATATTCAATAATGCTTTTTGGTACCAGATAAATGAGCTCGATAGCTTTGACTATATCATATGGCAGTTTGGTTTATACCTCAACACCCTCGGATATTCTCTACTCCTTGATTATCTACGCAGCGGAGGGAAAAATGAGAGGGATATATTCGAACTCATACTCGATGGAATGGAAACAACGGGA
This sequence comes from uncultured Thermococci archaeon, assembly GCA_964487115.1. Taxonomy (GTDB): domain Archaea; phylum Methanobacteriota_B; class Thermococci; order Thermococcales; family Thermococcaceae; genus Thermococcus. The sequence goes on from CAZAPD010000090.1 coordinate 31,972, forward strand.
GCTCAGGTAGTTATTGATGATGCCCATAAATGCTCTGACGATAAGATAATACAGCTCTTTACGTATCTGACACCAAGGCTTCAAAAAGCAAAGCTTGTAATAATATCAAGGGAAAGGATAAATTTAGGTTTGAAAAATGTGATGTATTTACATCTCAAAGGTTTAAGTGCAGAGGATGCCTATCAGCTTTTGATATCCAAAGGAGCAAGAATAGAACCGGAAAAATTTGCAGAGATCTACCACATAAGTTATGGACACCCTCTAATATTGCTCCTATTTGCTGAAACATATCCTGATGAAGAGGTCAAGATGCACAACTTCCTTGATTTCTTGTTTACTGAAATCTACCAAAAGCTGAAAGAGGATGAAAAGTTAATGATTCAAATACTCTCTCTTTTTGATGAACCTTTAGAATACGAGGAGATAAGGGCCTTATATCAAAAAAAGAATGTTTTTACAGTTCTATACTCCCTTACAAACAAGGGAATAGTGGAAAAAAGGGGAGAGGCTTATGCGCTCCATGATCTACTGAGAGGACTTGCAAAAGAACTTACAGACATCGATGAGCGAGAATACTACTTAAAATACATTAATCATCTGCTGACAAAGAAAACAGCCAAAGCTTTTATGAAAGCTCTCCAGTATGCCGTCAAACTTGGGGACGAGGAGAAGATTAGGGAACTAATCGAAATCAGGCTAAGAAGATTCAAACGGATAATTCAAGATTTTCCAGATTCGTATATGCGAATTTTAATTCAAATCAAGGATAATCCTTATGCCAAAGAGGAGCTCGGTAATATATACTTCCAGAAAGGTCTATTCAATAAAGCCCTTACTCTCTGGCTTGAAATTAAGGACAAAGTCGAAGGTATTCACAAAGGCGATGTTCTAAGCTCTTTGGTTGATATATACATAGAATTAAACGAATTTGAAAAAGCTGAGGAATATCTCAGGGAACTGGAAAAACTTTTAGCCAAAACGCCAGATTTAAAAATTCAACTTTGGTATTATATCCAACTTACAAAATTTGAATATTACAAAAATAACCATGAAAATGCTCTCAAAAGCGCATTTAAAGAGCTTGAAATAGTAAGGAAAATGAGCCCATATCCAGAGCTTGAAAGTCTCGTATTACTTCACATCGGGGATATATATACAGGCATGGAAAAGGTTAAAGATGGAATCAAATATTACATCCAATCCCTCAAACTGGCTAAGGCATATAATCTGGCATTCTTAGAGCATGTCTCATATATGGAGCTAACAAAAGCATATTTCATCCTTAAAGATTATAGAAGAGCTATAGAATATGGAACAAAAGCAGTTCAATACTTCATCAGGGTCAGAAACTATCGTAGGGCTATCGACGCATTGGCATATAGATGCCTCTCATACGCTGGATTACTAAAGCTCAAAGAAGCCGAAAAGGATGCCGAAGAAATGATAAAGATAGCCCAAACAACAAACTATCCATTAGCATGGGCAGGATACATATTCTTAGGAGTAATTAAAGAGTTAAGGGGAGAGAATGGGCAGGAATATTTCAAACTGGGTGAAGAGAGACTGAAAGAATATCCTTGGTTGTATGAGTCAGTTATGGAAGAGGTTAACAGGGTGGAATTAAAGGAGGAGTAGTGGTGACGCAGGACATTTCATTTTTAAGGAGCATTCTCAATGAGACTAATCTTCAGATACTAACCCTTCTGAGAACCACCTCTCTTAACACAAGAGAAATAGCACGACTTCTCCAGAAGGATGAAACTTATATCTCAAGATGCTTAAGGACACTTGAAAGGCTTGGGATTGTCGAAGGCGAATGGATGCGAGTTAGAGGAAAAAATGTGAGGATATATTCTTTAAAACTTGAAGAACTCAAAATAAGCTTTGGTTTGGAGGGTTTAAAAGTTATTATCGGAAAGAGACACCTACAATACTCCCCTCCCCTCTTCTCGAACAGAGCTCCAGAGGTCAAAGTTTTTGTTGGACGGAAAAAAGAACTGGAATTCCTATCCAGCAGTTATCCCGTGGTTATTGTATATGGGATGGCGGGTATTGGCAAATCCACATTAGTTGCCAAGGCATATAGAGATGCATTTTGGTATCGAATAAATGGAGATGAGAGCATTGAATATGTAATCTGGCAGTTGGCTCTATATCTAAACCTCCTTGGATATTCTGATGTTATCGAATATCTCAGAGGGGGTGGGAAGGAATTAGCTGTTATAAAGGAGCTAACCGCAGAAGGTATCAACAGAACGAAAGGTATTATAGTTTTTGATGACCTTCATAGATGTGATGATGAGGATATCATGTCATTCATAAGATTTTTAGCCTCAAATATTGAAAATGGAAAATTAATCCTTATCTCACGAGAAAAACCTCAGATAGGATACAACGAAAAGATGCTGGTAATACATCTAAAGGGATTAGAGAGTAGAGATGCCTATGAACTTTTGAAACTCAAACTGCCAAATCTCACACTTGATGAATTCACGAAAATTTATCATGCCACTTTCGGCCACCCTCTGGCACTTTTGTTGGCATCAGAAATGCCCGATTTTCACGGAGGGAACTTTTTTGAATATCTCTTTAGAGAGGTTTATGAAACACTAAAAGAAGATGAGAAATTAATGCTACAGATACTTTCTCTCTTTGATGAACCTGTTGAATATGAAATCTTAAAAAAACTCTCTGGTCATAATACGTTTTTGACCCTTTACTCTCTTCTGAATAAAGGACTTGTTGAAAGAGTGGGAGATAGTTATCATGTCCATGACCTCCTTAGAGCCCTCCTCAATGAGGTAAGAGACATCGAAGAAAAAAAGTATTATAGCAAATATATCTCGTATCTGCTCAAAAAGAACAACGCCAAAGATTTTCTAACGGCATTTAAATATGCAATACGCCTTGAAGATGAGGAACTTATTAAGAAGTTAACTGAGGTGAGAATCCGGGAATATTGGAGGATTGCCCTCGATTTTCCCACCGCATATTTAAAGCTTCTCGATAGAATCAAACATATTCCTTATGCCAAAAAAGAAATCGCAAGGATATACTTTAACAAAGGATTCTTTGAAAAAGCCCTACAGCTGTGGCTTGAAGCCAGTGATAAGGTTGAAGAGGATTTTCATAAATTTGATGTTATTATGATGCTTATAGATGTCTTCTGTGAGCTTGGTAAAATTGACGAGGCTGAGAAATATATGACAGAGCTTGAGGAAATATACTTAAGAAATGCAGAAGACCCCTATATCAGATTGGGCTATTATATTGAGCTAACAAAAATAGCCACATTTAAAAGAGAACGCGAGAGAGCCTTGGAAAACGCATTTAAAGAGCTTGAGGCAGTTCGAAATTACCCAAAGGTGTATCCTGAGCTGGAGGCACTTGTACTTTATCACATTGGATATCTCTATGTTGAACTCGGTGAATTAGAAAAAGCTTCAAAATATTACGGGGAGGGTTTAAAGGTTTCTAAGGCATATTCCCTGCCTTTTATGGAAAATCTTGGATACATCCAGCTCGGAATAATTAACTACACACTGGGAGATTACGAAACCGCAGTCTTCCATTCAGAAAAAGCTGCAAAATACTTTTTACATACTAAGAACTACAGGCGAGCAATCGATGCACTTTTTAGAATAACACTTTCGCTTATGGGTTTAAAACAGTTTAAAGAAGCTGAAGAGAAGGCAAAGGAAATTTTGGAGCTTGCTCAAACAACTAATTATCCCCTCGGATGGTGCGCTTATGTGCTTTTGGGCATTGCAAAGGAACTGCAGGGAAAAGAGGGAAAAACAGAGATAGAACAGGGATTAGAAAAAATTAAAGACAACACGTATCTGCATAAGGGGCTCTTTGAAGAGCTTTCTTTAGTTCTTGATGAAAACAGCCTTAAGAGATTGTTCTCTACTGCCAGATTCTGATCTTTCCATCCGCCCTTACCTCCAGAAAAGCCCTCCTGTGAGCCCAGCATTGAACAACCAGCCCAGCTGGGAACGATGCCGGATGTCTGTGGGCGTATTCGATCTTAACATCAAGTGCAGTTGTCACCCCACCCATTCCCATTGCACCAATTCCGAGGGAGTTGACCTCCTCAAGGAGTTCCTCCTCAAACCGAGCAATTTTTCTGTTTTCATGTCTAATCCCAAGAGGCCTTAAAAGAGCCTTTTTGGCGAGAATTAAAGCTATATCCGCACCACCACCAATGCCAATGCCGAGAATTACCGGCGGACAGGGTTTCCCACCACATTCCCTAACCTTCTCCACGACAAATTTCCTAATACCCATAAGGCCATCTGAAGGACTGAGCATTGCCATAGCCGAACAGTTTTCACTCCCACCACCTTTAGGTAGGACTGCAATTCTGAGTGTATCATCATCAACAAGCTCCCAGTGGATTACTGGAACAAAACGACCTGTATTATCACCTGAATTTTTATTTGAGAGCAAATCAACTGCATTTGGTCTTAGGGGAACTTCTTCCGTTGCCCTCCTTGTGGCTTCAATCAGGGCTTTTTTCAGAGATCCAATGTAGGGATTTTTTATTCCTGCCTCGACAAAGAACGTTATCGTCCCGGTGTCCTGACAGATCGGGATTCCCTCTTCCCTCCCTATTTCAATGGTTTTCAGGATATTGTAGAGATTAAAACGAGCTATTGGATTTTTCTCCTCAGAATATGCTCTCCGAATCGCTCCTACAACATCCTCCGGTAGCTTTGTGACTGCTAAGCGGATGGCATTGATTATCGATTCTGTGATTTCTTCAGACAATTAACATTCACCAGTTTAAAATGGGATAGGAAGCTTAAAAAGTTAATATCACAACCCAAAAGCTATCGAACCACTCTTTTATTGGGTTTCTTAAATCCCAACCTGCTACAAACTTCCGAACAATACAGAGTAAATAGTAAATAGCAAAAAGAAAAACATCACCCCTTCAAAATCTCGACTATCTGTTCTGCCACCTGAACTCCAGCGCGCATCTGTGCTTCAACCGTTGATGCCCCTATATGTGGTGTTAAAACAACGTTGTCAAGCTCTGTCAGGGGATGGCCTTTAGGCAGGGGCTCCTCCTCATAAACATCAAGTCCAGCTCCAGCAATCCATCCTTCTTTCAGGGCCTTAACGAGAGCGTTAGTATCTACAATAGCCCCTCTGGCTGCATTGATAAGTATGGCGTTCTTCTTCATGAGCTTTAGCCTTTCTTCATTGATGAGGTGATACGTCGAATCGAGCAGAGGGACATGTAATGTAACGACGTCGCTTTCTTTCAGAAGTTCCTCAAGCTCAACGAATTTTCCTCCAACCTCTTTGGCCCTCTCAAAGTTAGGATATGGGTCATAGAGGAGGAGATTCATCCCGATGGCTTTTGCAATTTTAGCTATCTGGTAACCTATCCTTCCAAAGCCAATTATTCCGAGGGTCTTACCCTCAAGCTCAATGCCCATACACTGCTTTTTCGCCCACAGCCCTTCCCGCATCTTTCTGTCAGCAAAGGCTATCTTCCTCGCCACGTTAAACATCATAGCAACCGCAAGTTCCGCAACACTCCGACTTGAAGCGGCAGGACTATTGACGACCTTTATCCCACGCTCTTTGGCAGCTTCAAGATCTATGTTGTCCAGCCCAACGCCGGCTCTTCCGATGACCCTGAGCTTCAGGGCGGCCTCGATGACCCTCCTCGTAACCTTTGGCTTGCTCCTTACTATTATGGCCTCAACATCCTCCACAAGCTCAAGGAGCCTTTCCTCATCCGGATATTCCTCATACAAAATCTCAAACCCCGCATTTCTCAAAACCTCAAAAGCCTTCTCATGCAAAGGTGCCGCAACCAAAATCTTCATATCAACCCCTCCTTTTTATTGCCATGAGCATGACCTGATCGGAAGCATCTTCAGCCCTATCAGCTATATCTCCAATTTTGGTTAGAATCTGATTCCATATGAGCTTTGCATACGTGCTTATCGTTTCACTTTCAAATGCCTTCCTCTTTGCATCATATTCCAGCTCATCCGCCTTTTCCTCGGCATCCTCTGTCTTTTTAGCATATTCCAGAGCTTTATTCACATCGACGTTTAGATTCTTTACCCCCATCATGAGGGTCTCGTAGGTTTTAAGTGCCGCATCTACAAGAGCTATGATCTCATCCTTTATTTCAAGGGGCACCTTCGGTCTGGCAAGAATTAACGTGTGGGCCGCACTTTCAGCGGCATCCGCAACCTGATCAATCTCCTCAGATAGCCTGACATAATCTCCCCTGCTCGCAGGTAGAAAAGCTCCCTCATAGAGCATAGTCTCTATTTCCCTCCTCAGTGTGTCTGCCTCGCTCTCAAGCTTGCCCACCTGAATTTCCAGCTCCCGAGCCTTTTCCAAGTCTTCATCAAGATAAGCCACCATCATATCTCTGAATTTTTCCAAAGTGACCTTCACAACATTCATATGTCTGTCAATGGCACCGAAGACACTGTTTTCCTTTCCGCCAAATATTGGCATTTTAATCCCCCCGAGTAGATAATAATCAATCTGCCTTATTTATCTTCCGCTCCTTCGCCTTCACGAGGCTCCAGAGAAGAGCATTCATCGGGGCTTTCAATCCTATCCCCTCGGCATATTCAACAATTTTACCGTTGATGTAGTCTATTTCGGTTTTTTTGCCCCTCCTAATATCCTGAAGCATAGAATTATAGTTATCCCGCGTTTTTTCAAGGGTGTTCCAGAGGAGCTCCAGAGGATGAACCTCAAATTCTATTCCATACTGTTGGGCTGTTATACACCCTTCTCTCGCTATTTCCACAGCAATTCCCTGAAGATAGTCATTCTCAAGAATAAAACCGTTTTTAACCTCCAGCAGAGTCCCTATGGGATTTATGACAGAGTTGACGATGACCTTGGCCCACTTCCAGCCTATGATGTTGTCGGTAACATATGTCTCGATACCAGCCTCATTGAAAATCTCTGCAACCTTCTCAACGAAACTATTTATACCCCGAGGATAGAGGCCGATGGTGGTTATACCCTTTCCTGTCCATCTTACGAGACCCCATTCACTCAGCATCGCACCATTTGTTGTGATTCCTCCAAGAACCTTTTTTGTATGTTTTAAAGCCATATCTTCATTTCCAAGGCCATTCTGGATGCTTAAAATCCATGTTTTCCTCCCGATGCACCCCGAGGCACACCTCAGGGCATATGCAGTTGAGTAGGATTTCGTTGCGATGATCATTAAATCAGGCTCCTCTTCAGGAGCATAGGTTAGAGCCTCGGGATAAACCGTGAAGTTCTCAACCCCAAAAATTCTGAGGCCCTGTTCATTTATTGCTCTGACATGTTCCTCGCGTCCTATGAGGATTACATCATTCCCTGCCCTTGCCAGCAGAGCCCCAAAAAGGGAGCCTATCGATCCAGCTCCAAGCACACAGATTTTCACCATTATCACCTCAGAAGCTTCTTCAGCGGAATTAAAGAGTATGCCAGCAGGACTACAGAAACCGCCCAGAAATACTGCCAGAACACCAGATTCAGAGCATAGAATGCGTATGCCGCTGAACAGTAGAAAAACACCAAAAAGGGTATGCCTCCGCTTGATATCACTCTGTTTTTGGAGAACAGGAGCAAAATTCCCACTGCTCCTATCAGAAACACAAGTAGCTTTAGTCCCTCAGGCCATGCAGACCATGTAAAGTTCCACACCTCCAGCATAACAGTGGCTGTGGCAATGCTTAGAATGATATTTGTAGCTCTTTCCTTCCGGCTCACCTGCTGATTCTCTCCCGGAAATCCTACTATAAGCGCAAGGATGGAAAACCCAAGTCCTCCAAGAAACAGCAGAGATGCTCTGATATCCATCCTTTGGAAGAGCGTCAGAGAGAATGCTGAGAACAGCGAAGCAGAACAGAAAAATCCCGCCTTCCGCTTGAAAAATACTGTCGAGAGAAGAATCAGGATCAGAACAGGTGCTTCCAGCATCATCAGAGTATGGCCACCTACATTTCTGCCCAGGATAATCGCCTTACCTACTATGAGCACCATAACAAGTCCAATTACCATGTAAATTGAGATTACAAAAGCGGAAAAGCAAAGAAGTAACATGAGATTCTCCTTTTTTGATCTTTCCTTTTTCATTCTCCCACCGCAAGCATTTTAATCCCCCACCTTAAATCTTTTTCCGATAAAGATGAAGCTCGCAGTAATTCTTGTGGAGCCCGAATATCAAATGAACATCGGATTCGTGGCAAGAGTTATGAAAAACTTTGGCGTAAGGGATCTGATACTCGTCAATCCTCCAGAAATCAAAGGCGAGGCCTACAAGTTCGCAATGCATGCCCGAGATGTCCTTGAGAATGCAAAAATTATGGAGAGCCTTAATGATGCTCTGGCTGTGGTCGACTTGGCTGTCGGCACCACCTCTATCGTCGGAAAAAAGTACATTCCAGAGAGAGCTCCCCTTAAGCCCCGTGACCTCAAAGAAAAACTTAGGGAATATCCTGGAAGAGTAGGATTGTTCTTTGGAAGGGAAAGCAGAGGATTGGATAACAGGGAGCTTGAGCTTATGGATCTGACTGTCACAATTCCAACCAGTGGAGCATATCCCACGATGAATTTAAGCCATGCAGTTGCGGTGATACTCTATGAGCTCTACGATGAAAGTCCCTGTGAGGTTAAGCGTTCTTTAGAACCGGCGACATGGCAGGAAAAGGAAGTTCTTGTCAGAATATGGGGAGAGCTCCTCGAAGTTCTCGATTATCCTAAAGACCCTGTACGGAAGGAATATTTCAAAATAATATTCAGGCGCTTCCTTGGAAGGGCTTTCCTCTACGGTAGAGAGGCTCATTCCATTGCAGGACCATTAAGAAAAGCAGTTGAGGAACTTAAGAGGTGCAGAAAATGCTGAACGTGCAGAAATTTCGGATTTCAGGTCGGGATTTCTGGATTGCCCTCATTTTTGATGAAAGAATTGAGGGCCTGACCTTTTCTCTGGATGATAGAGACTATCTAATGGAGAGGATAGACTCCCTTGTAGAGTTTCTGGTCAAACGGAATGTTCATGTGAATTTGGAGGAGAAAAAATCTCCGTTTACAGAACTCGTATATGAGGTTGCGGTTGGGAAACTTGACAATGAGGAGGCTATAAAATACCTCAGCTTCAGAGGAGTGACGTCTTTTGAGCGGAAAGTTTATGAAATACTCACAAAAAATGTTAAAAGAGGAAATGTGATAACTTACGGTGAATTGGCTGAGCTTGCCGGGACTTCACCAAGAGCTGTTGGCGGAGCCATGAAGCGGAATCCATACCCTATAATTGTTCCATGTCACAGAGTGATATCATCCAAGGGGATAGGATTTTACACGCCAAATATAGAGTACAAGAAGTTCCTGCTAAGTTTGGAGGGGGTGAAAGAATGGACAGAATAAAGGCATACTTGATAGGTTTTCTAATAGCGGTCATCGCCATAGCCGCTGGCGTAGTCTGGTATGGAGGATGGAAATTATTGCTTCAAGTAATATTAACGCTTGGTTTTCTTGGTGTCACATTAATGTTGCTCTTCTTCACGGGACTCACGCTCTATGCAGAGAGCTGGAAGTACGGGATAATACTGGCAATATTTACAGTGATAAGCGGCTACGGTCTCTACTTGAGCATAAAATGGCGGAATCTTTACCATATCCTTGCAATAATAATCTTCTTCGTGGCTGTCTTAGCTTTTGGCATCTGGTACATAAGCGAGCCTGATCTTAGCATCTCTGATCGCTTTAGAAGTGCAGGAAGCCTTGAAAGTGCAGGTAAATATAAAGCCGCTGCCAGAAAATATGAAAAAGCCGGCAACTACCTGAAAGCGGCTGAAATGTACGAGAAGCTTGGCTGGATGGAAAGCGCGGCATGGGCATATGAAAAAGCGAAGAAATATGAGAAAGCTGCCGAAATCTATGAACAACTTTATGAGAAAGAGAACGACACATATTATCTGAAGGAGGCCCACGAGTACTGGAAGAAAGCAGGAAACATGGACAGGGCTGCCAAAGCCCTTGAGCGCTATGCAGAGGAAGAACCATGGTTCTGGGAAGATGTTGCTAAGCTATATGAAGAGCTCAGAAATGAAGAGAAGACCAAAGAGGCGTGGGAAAAGGCCTTGGAATACTATCAGAGGGAAGCCGAGGAAGAGGGAGTTTTCTGGGAAGACGTTGGAAACATAGCAAGGAAACTCGGGAGGGAGGAGCTGGCGAGGGAAGCCTACAAGAAGTTCCTTGAATATTGCCTGAAGGAAGCCGAGGAAGATCCAATGTGGTGGAAGCATGTTGCAGAGGCATATGAGTACCTTGGTGAAAAGGAGAAGGCTGAGGAAGCCAAAAAGAAGTACGAGGAATACAGGCAGAAAATCATGAAAACGAATTCCAAGTCTCCAGAGGATAAAACGGATTAGCGGAGTTAATAAAGCCCCCCTTCCTCTTCAGATTCTTTGAGTTCCCTTTCCTTCTTTCGAATATATGCATCCATGAGCGTAGTATAAATATGCATAACGACATAGAAAACAACTATAACCAAAATAATCGCAAGCACGCTTTTATCGCTTACATTCCCATATGGAATGAACGGCATCTTACCTCCCAATTAAACTCTAAGCACCTCAACTATTTAAGCTCTTGCCCAACATTTTTAAAATCCTGCTCAGAACTTTTCTGTGGTGGTAAAGAATGATGGGAATGAATCCAAGGCAGATGAAGAAGCTCATGCGTCAAATGGGAATCAGGATGGAGGAACTTGATGGTGTCAGAGAAGTTGTAATCAAGCTGGAGAATAAGGAAATAATTATCAGGGAACCTGTTGTTACTGTTATAACTGCCCATGGAGAAAGAAGCTATCAGGTGGTTGGAGAAGAAGAGGTCAGAGAAATCCTGAGCATTCCAGAGGAGGATATAAAACTCGTTATGGAACAGACAGGCGTTGATTATGAAACTGCTAAAAAAGTATTGGAAGAAACAAAAGGAGATTTAGCAGAGGCCATTATTAAACTTGGAGGAGCCTAACTTTCTCCATGCTCTTTTTCAAAGGCCTCTATTGCTTTCATAAGTGGAATTAGATGCATCAGAGCCGGTCCACCCGCCATAAGTACTGCAACTAACCCAGCTTCAATTAATTCCTCCTTTGTTGCACCTGCTTCGAGGGCTTTTTGGGTGTGAAGATAAATGCACCATTCACAGCCAGCAGAGATTCCCAAAGCTAAAGCTATAAGCTCCTTCTCCCTTGTGGTAAGAGCTTTGGTTTCGGCGACCTCTCTAAGAAATCTTGAGAATGCCGAAATTTCCTTTGGATGTTTCTTTCCCAAGGTATTTAAAAGCTCTTCAATTTCGGAAAGTTTAACCTTAACATCGTCATACTCCATACTTACCACCAATACAACCTTGTTTTATGGATTTAAAGCTCTATCTCTAACATTTGGTTGTTAACCAACAATGAATCATAGTACAGTCACCATAAGAGTATTAAAGGCAAGTAATAATGCCCTCATGATGAAAGCAATAGGAATAATAAGACATCCCCCTAAGAAAAAGGTCAGCAAGGAGGAATTTGAGGAATTACTGGAGGGCGCAGGATACAAAGTTCTTGCACTGTTTGAACAGGTCAGAGAGGAGCATCCAAAGTTCAATATCGGTCCTGGAAAGCTCAAAGAAATAAAGGAGCTAATAGAAGAGCTTCAACCAGACAAGGTAATCTTCGCAAATAAGCTCACGCCATCTCAAGCATACAACCTGACAAAGGAACTGGGGGTTGAGGTGATTGACAAATGGCAGCTTGTTCTTGAGATTTTTGAGCAGAGGGCTCATTCAAAAGAGGCAAAGCTTCAGGTAGAGCTTGCAAACCTCCAGTATCAGCTTCCCCATGTTAAAGAGGCAATCAGAAGGATAAAGATGGGAGATAGGGCAGGCTTTAAGGGTATGGGTGAATACCAGACCCAGCAGTATCTCAAACATATCAGATATAGAATGGGTAGGATAAGAAAAGAGCTGGAGAAGGTCAGGGAGGACAGGGAAGTCAAGAGAAAAAGGAGAGAAGAAGTCGGATTCATCCTCATTGCTCTGGCCGGATATACAAATGCAGGAAAATCTACGCTTCTGAATGTTCTTGCAGGAGAGGAGATAGAGGTCAGAAACCAGATGTTCACAACGCTGGCCACGACAACGAGAAGGTTTAAACTCGGTGGAAAGAAGGTTCTTCTAACAGATACTGTAGGCTTTATAGACAACCTGCCACCGTTTATAGTCGAAGCCTTTCATTCAACACTTGAGGAAATAGCAAAGGCGGATGTAATTCTCTTAGTTCTGGATGCCAGTGAGCCGTGGGGAGAGGTGAGGAGAAAGTTTCTGGCATCCCTTAGGATCCTGAGAGAGTTAAAAACTCTCGATAAACCTCTGATAGCAGTTTTGAATAAGATGGATCTCACAGAGAGGGATGATATCGAGGACAAAAAGAGGAGAATAAAAGCTATCGCAGAGGAGAGGGGGATTTATCTTTTTGATGTGGTTTCAATATCCGCAAAGCTCCCCCGACTCGATGAGCTCTACTCTGCCCTTGAGAGAGTAATTTTGACCCTCCCAAAATACAAGCTTTTTGAAATAGTAATTTCCGAAAAAGAGAAAGTTCCTCAAATAATGGCATTGCTAAACTCCATTGGTGAAATTCTGGAAGTTGAATATGGCGAGAAGACCCGGATAGAAGCCTTTGTGCAGACAGGAATGATAAGGGAGCTAACAAAGCTTGGGGTTGAGATAAAAAGGCTTTCAGCTGATGGGGAATGCACCTAAACAAGCCCTACAGCGGAGAATAGATTAAATATCACGAGGGCTATAATTATAGCCGTCGTCGGCGTTGCAACCCAGCCGAAGATCACGTCTTTGATAACGGATTTATTTACGCGCTCTCCTGCGGCTATGCCAACCCCTATGACTCCCCCAACAATAGCCTGACTTGAGCTAACTGGCAGACCAAAAACATTTGCCAAGCTAACAGCCATCGCAGAGCCGAACTGAGCGGCAAAAGCCGATGTTGGGCCGAGAGCAGTTATTTTCTTTCCTACAGTGTGCATCACTGCATAGCTGAAAGTTAAGGCTCCTGTTGAGAGTGCCAATGCCCCAAATATTCCCGCTATTTTTGGTTCCACAAAACCAGCTCCAACCAGAGGGCCTGAGGCATTGGCCACCTCATTAGTCCCAAAGTTAAATGCCATATACACGCCTCCCAGAACCGCCAGCCATTTATATAAAAGCTCAATCATGCTTATACTCTTCATTCTCCCAATTATATAGCCATAGAATCTGTAGAGAATCATGGCCAGAAGACCTGCGATTATTGGTGATAGAACCCATGCCCCTGCAATTTTCTCCAGAGTTCTCCAGTTAACGGGAGCATGGATTGCAAGACCGACCCCTACGACTCCTCCTATAATCGCCTGTGTCGTCGAAACGGGTAACCCCTTTATCGTCGCTATTGTAACCCAGACTCCAGCAGCTAAGAGAGCTATTATTGCCACTTCAATTGTTAGATATCCCTCTGGGACTATTCCCCGTCCTACCGTCTTCATGACCTTGTAACCCCGAAGATATGCCCCCATAAGAACGAATATCGCTATTGTTAGGGTTGCCTGACGGAAGCTCAGCACGCCAGCACCGACGGCTGTCCCCATAGCGTTTGCAGAATCATTAGAGCCTATGTTCCACGCGATGTAGAATGCTATTGCAATCGCTGTTATTGCAAGAACCTCCATGCTACCACCTCTATAGATTATATAGACCTATATAGGTCAAAATCCATTTAAAAATTTTCTGGGAAAAATTTTCGAGAAACAATGTCCGGGTTTAAACATTAAAAACTAATTGGGTTCATTCCTACCCAAAGACAGTTGCCGAGACTTCCTTCTCCTTATACCGAAAGGCAAATAAATGCATTTAGGGAATAATAACTGAAAAAAGTTTAGGAGGCAGGAAGATGATAGAGATTCGTTTTCATGGTAGAGGTGGACAAGGCGCAGTTACCGCCGCAAACATATTAGCTTCAGCAGCATTCCTTGAAGGAAAATATGTTCAGGCATTTCCGTTTTTCGGAGTCGAGAGAAGAGGTGCTCCAGTTACGGCATTTACAAGAATAGACGAAAAACCGATAAGAATTAAGACTCAGATTTATGAACCGGATGTTGTCGTTGTCCTCGATCCCTCATTGTTAGATACCGTCGATGTCACTGCAGGTCTGAAAGACGGCGGAACTGTCATCATCAACACAGAAAAAAGCAAGGAGGAAGTTCTTGAGAAGCTCAAGAAGAAACCAGCTAAGCTTGCACTTGTCGATGCCACAACAATAGCCCTCGAAGTTCTTGGATTACCAATTACAAACACGGCAATCCTTGGGGCAGTGGCAAAGGCTACAGGCGTTGTAACCCTTGAACATGTCCAAAAGGCCATTCAAGAAGTTTTCTCTGGAGCTCTTGGTGAGAAGAACGCCAAAGCAGCGGCAGAGGCTTTTGAAAAGACAGAAACTTACGAGCTTTGATTCTCTTTCCTTTAACATTACTTAAAAACCATTGAGGTGAGAAGCTTGAATACTCTATTTGGAGAAAGGAAAAGCAATGCCAAAAGGATAGTCTTTAAGTCTGTGGATGAGTATCCAGAAGCCCCTATAAGTCTTGGAACTACTCTCATAAACTTCACAGGAGACTGGAGGACATTCATACCTGTTGTGAATGACGAGAAGTGCGTTAAATGCTACATCTGCTGGAAATTCTGCCCCGAACCGGCGATATTCATCAGAGAAGATGGTTATGTTAGCATAGACTACGACTACTGCAAAGGGTGTGGAATCTGTGCAAACGAATGTCCAACAAGGGCAATAACCATGGTAAAAGAAGAGAAGTGAGGTGGTAGCTGTGGAGTATAAACCGATTAAAAAGGTCATAAGCGGTAACTATGCTGCTGCATATGCTGCAAAAGATGCTCGCGTTGAAGTTGTTGCCGCTTACCCGATCACGCCGCAGACGAGTATCATTGAAAAGATATCCGAATTTCTTGCCAATGGAGAGGTTGAGAACCTCCAGTATGTACCAGTCGAAAGCGAGCATTCAGCCATGGCGGCATGTATAGGCGCTTCAGCAGCAGGTGCGAGAACATTCACAGCAACCTCAGCTCAGGGCCTTGCCTTGATGCATGAAATGCTTCACTGGGCGAGCGGTGCCAGATTACCCGTGGTTATGGTCGATGTGAACCGTGCCATGGCTCCCCCATGGAGCGTCTGGGATGACCAGACGGATAGCTTAGCCCAAAGAGATACTGGCTGGATGCAGTTCTATGCGGAAAACAATCAGGAAGTCTACGATGGTGTGCTCATGGCATTTAAGGTAGCTGAAACAGTTAACCTCCCTGCAATGATAATTGAGAGTGCTTTCATCCTCAGCCACACCTACGATGTCGTTGAGATGGTTCCACAGGAGCTCGTCGATGAGTTCCTCCCGCCAAGAAAGCCGCTTTACACATTGACGGACTTTGACAACCCAATAGCTGTTGGTGCCCTCGGAACACCAGCTGACTACTATGAGTTCAGATACAAAATCGAAAAAGCTATGGCGGAAGCCAGAAAAGTCATCAAAAATGTCGGAAAAGAATTTGGTGAGAGATTTGGAAGGGATTACAGCCAGATGATTGAGCTCTATCGCACAGAGGACGCCGATTTTGTATTCATGGGGCTTGGTTCATTAATGGGAACAGTCAAGCAGGCTGTGGATGTCCTCAGAAGCGAAGGTTATAAGGTTGGAGCAGCTAAGGTTAGATGGTTCAGACCATTTCCAAAGGAGGAGCTTTATGAATTAGCAAGACACGTAGAGGGCATAGCTGTTCTCGACAGGAACTTCTCATTCGGTCAGGAGGGAATACTCTTCAACGAAGCCAAGGGAGTTCTCTACAACACAGATGCCCATCCAGCCATGAAGAACTATATAGTGGGGTTAGGAGGAAGAGACTTCACAGTGGACGACGTTAGGAAGATTGCAGAGGATATGAAGACAATCATAGAGTGCAAAAAGATTGACAAAGAAGTTGAGTGGTACCATTTGAAGAGGTGAGAGAGATGGAAATTCCTGAGAACGTTAAGAGAAGATTATCCCTGCCCTTTGAAGAGAACTTTTATGCTGGTCACACTGCCTGTCAGGGATGTGCTGCTGCGCTCGGACTGAGATATGTCCTCAAGGCATATGGCAAAAAAGCCATCTTCGCAATTCCCGCATGCTGTTCCACAATTATAGCCGGGCCATGGCCCTATTCAGCTTTCAACGCTCCCCTATTCCACACAGCCTTCGAGACAACAGGTGCTGTCATAAGTGGAATTGAAGCTGCACTCAAAGCCAAAGGCTATAAGGTTAAGGGTGAGGAAGGCATAATGGTCGTTGGCTGGGCAGGAGACGGGGGCACTGCGGATATAGGTCTTCAGGCCCTCTCAGGATTCCTTGAGAGAGGACATGATGGGCTCTACATAATGTATGATAACGAGGCATATATGAACACTGGTATCCAGAGGTCGAGCTCAACCCCCTACGGAGCATGGACAACCAACACCCCCGGAGGAAAGAAGCACTTTCTTGAGAGGAGACACAAGAAGAAGGTCATAGACATAGTCATCGCCCATAAAATACCTTATGCTGCTACAGCAAGCGTAGCTTTCCCGGAAGATTTAATGAGAAAGCTGAAAAAGGCCCAGAGGATACCCGGACCGAGCTTCATACAGCTCTTCGCACCATGTCCAACAGGCTGGAGGAGCCCAACGGATAAGAGCATTGAACTCGCAAGACTTGCTGTTCAGACAGCATACTTCCCGCTCTTTGAATACGAAAACGGTAAATACAAGATAAACATGCCGTCAACTAAGAAGGAGCCGAAACCACTTGAGGAGTTCCTCAAGCTCCAAGGAAGATTTAAGTACATGTCCAAGGAAGACATTGAAGTACTCCAAAAATGGGTGCTAATGGAGTGGGAAGAGCTTAAAAAGAAAGCTGAAGTCTTTGGTTGATTGGTCTTTATTTATTTTGTTGTTAAATCCCGTAAAGAGGTGGTAGAAATGGCTGAAAGCCCCTTTAAGGCGGATATTGAGAGAGTTGAAAAGGAGTATAGTGAAAAAATGACTCCCGGAGCAATAGTCTACCTCCCCGGAAGCAGCGTTGTGAACAAGACCGGTTCATGGAGAGTCTTTATGCCTGAGTTCCACAAGGATAAGTGCGTTAGATGCTATCTCTGCTATATTTACTGCCCAGAGCCAGCTATATACTTAGATGAAGAGAACTATCCAATCTTTGATTATGACTACTGTAAGGGTTGCGGAGTTTGTGCAAACGAATGCCCAACAAAAGCAATAGTTATGGTTAGGGAGAAGAAGTGAGGTGGTGAAGATGCCGATAAAAAAGGTTATGAAAGCTAACGAAGCCGCTGCTTGGGCTGCCAAGCTTGCGAAGCCAAAAGTCATAGCTGCCTTCCCAATTACACCCTCAACACTCGTTCCTGAGAAAATTAGTGAGTTCGTTGCAGATGGAGAACTGGATGCTGAGTTCATCAAAGTTGAAAGCGAACACTCAGCTATCTCAGCCTGTGTTGGTGCCTCAGCTGCTGGTGTTAGAGTCTTTACAGCGACAGCTTCACAGGGTTTGGCTTTGATGCACGAGATACTCTTCATAGCTGCTGGCATGAGACTTCCAATTGTCATAGCAATTGGCAACAGATCCCTGAGTGCTCCAATTAACATCTGGAATGACTGGCAGGACAGCATAAGCGAGCGCGACACCGGCTGGATACAGTTCTATGCCGAGAACAACCAAGAAGCTTTAGATCTCATCATAGCCGCATATAAAGTAGCCGAAGACGAGAGAGTTCTGCTCCCAGCAATGGTTGGATTTGATGCCTTTATCCTGACACACACTGTCGAGCCGGTGGAAATACCCGACCAAGAAGTCGTTGATAGATTCCTTGGCGAATATGTTCCGAAGCATGCATATCTTGATCCAAAGAGACCGGTTACACAGGGTGCCCTTGGATTCCCTGCACACTACATGGAAACCAGATACAAAGTCTGGGAAGCAATGGAAAATGCCAGAGAAGTCATAAAAGAAGTTTTTGATGAGTTTGAAAAGACCTTTGGAAGAAGGTACCACATAATTGAAGAGTACAAAACAGATGATGCTGAGATAGTCCTTGTGACCATGGGATCCCTCGCTGGAACAGTTAAGGAGTTCGTCGACAAGAAGAGAGCAGAGGGAGTTAAGATTGGTGCCGCCAAGATAACAGTCTACAGACCGTTCCCGATTGAAGAGATAAGGGCTTTAGCCAAGAAGACAAAAGTTTTAGCCCTTCTTGAGAAGGATATCAGCTTCAGTGTTGGCGGAGCAGTATTTGCCGACACCAGCAGAGCACTCATCAACGAGAAAGAGAAGCCAATAATTCTGGACTTCATACTCGGCCTTGGTGGCAGGGATGTTACATTCGAGAACTTGGAGGAAGTCGTTGACATAGCAAAGAAGGCTCTTGAAGAGGGAGTAGAAGAAGAGGTCTACTGGATTGGCTTGAGAAAGGAGATTTTGTGAGGTGAGAAAGATGGCTGTAAGAAAACCTCCTATCACAACTCGCGAGTATTGGGCACCCGGTCATGCTGCATGTGCCGGATGTGGATGTGCTACCGCTTTAAGGCTCGCTACTAAGGCCTTCAGCGAAGCCATGGAAGAGAAATATGGAGATCCAAACGCCTTTGCCATCGCTCAGGCAACTGGATGTATGGAAGTCGTGAGTGCAGTCTTCCCATACACAGCCTGGAAAGCCCCATGGATCCACGTTGCTTTTGAAAATGCAGCTGCAGCTGCCAGTGGTGTTGAGGCAGCATGGAAGAAGCTCGGATACAAAGGTAAAATCCTTGCCATAGGCGGTGATGGTGGTACAGCCGATATAGGTATCCAAGCGCTGAGTGGTATGCTTGAGAGGTGGCACAACGTCGTTTACCTGATGTACGACAACGAGGCATACATGAACACCGGAATCCAGAGGTCGTCATCAACACCATACGGAGCATGGACAACCACTTCACCTCCAGGAAAGTACTCAATCGGTGAAGACAAACCCAAGAAGTGGGTGGCTTTAATAGCCGCCGCTCATATAGTTCCGTATGTTGCCACAGCCAGCATTGGGAATCCATTTGACTTCGTTAAGAAGATGAAGAAGGCTGCGAAAGTAGATGGCCCAGCATTCGTTCAGGTTCAGTGTACCTGCCCGACAGGATGGAAGAGCCCGCTTGAAAAGGGTGTCGAAATAGCTCGTCTCGCCATTGAGACAGGTGTCTGGCCGCTCTTTGAGATAGAAAATGGTGACTTCCACAACATCAAGATTCAGAGTCCGGGAGGAGGAGCAAAGGTCAAGAGGGAAGGAGGCAGAGTGGTTGCCATCGAGTTCAAAAAGCCAGTTGAGGAATACCTCAAGCTCCAGGGAAGATTTAAACACCTCTTCAAGCAACCCGAAGCCATACAGGTCATGAAAGAGCAGATTAAGGCCATGTGGAAGGTTCTCGGCGTCGATGTTACACTTCCGTGAACTCTTTACCTTCCTCTTTTTAATTTTAATTTGCAAATGATTGCACATTTCTGTCCTATATTGTCATATTTCGGGACAAAGCTTATAAGCCAGCTCCTGTACTCTGAATTAGAATTGCCTAAAAAGAGGTGATATGCATGACAATTAAAACTCCTCCAACCCTTAACATATCCGGTCTCGGCGCTGATCCCCTAACCCAGAGGATAAATGAAAAACAGCAGAAATGGAAGTACAAAATAGCAGTCTTAAGCGGTAAAGGAGGCGTGGGTAAATCAACAGTTGCTGTCAACTTAGTAGCGGCTCTTGCTAAGAAGGGCTACTTTGTGGGAATACTCGATGCTGATGTTCACGGCCCCAATATCGCCAAGATGCTTGGGGTTGAAAAAGCCGAAGTTTTGGCAGAAAAGCTTGAAGATGGTCGTTTTGAAATGATCCCCCCAGTAAACGACTTTATGGGACAGACAACACCTATAAAAATCATGAGCATGGGTTTTCTCGTGAAAGAGGACCAGCCTATAATCTGGCGTGGAGCCCTTGTGACAAAAGCCATCAAACAGCTTCTCGGTGATGTTAAATGGGGCAACTTAGATTTCATGATTGTAGATTTCCCACCGGGAACCGGTGATGAGATTTTGACTGTTGTGCAGAGCTTGAAGCTCGATGCAGCTATAATAGTAACGACTCCTCAGGAAGTTGCTCTCCTTGATACAGGAAAAGCAGTGAACATGATGAAACAAATGGAAATCCCATATATTGCCGTTATTGAGAATATGAGCTACCTCATATGTCCACACTGCGGCAAGAAGATAGATCTCTTCGGAGAAGGTGGTGGCGAGAAATTAGCCAAGAAAGAAGGCGTTGAATTCTTGGGAAAAATACCTATAGATCTAAAAGCAAGAGAAGCCAGCGACTTCGGGATACCAATAGTCCTCTATGAAAACACACCCGCAGCAAAAGCCTTCATGGAGATAGCTGACAAACTTACTGCAAAGCTTGAAAAAGCCAATGGAGAATAAAAGGCTCTTCTTTTCCATCCTCCAATTTCAACCGTTGCATTAAATTTTTAACTTTCTTTAACAATTCTGTAGGGAGGGAGATGATGAAAAAACTGTTGATTTTCATAATACTGCTAACGTTCCTTATTCCCCTTGTATCTGCCCAAGATATGAGTTATTACCCCAGCAAGGTAGCTTTTAATAAATTTATCAACTCCACATCCTCCTACACAGTCATCCCCGGAAATTCAGAGTGGTCGATTAGCTGGGCGCACTACATAGACAGCAAACTATCCCGGTTCAAACCAAGAGGACATGATGTCATTGTCTTGGTGGGTAATGTTTATGATAATCCCAAGATGAAAAAATTCTGGAGCATGACCAATCTCTCTCCTGAAAAATCTTTAGATCCAATGATTATTACAACCGGGAAGTATGTCTTTATAACAGGAAGCAAAGAAAATATATATTTAACTGAAAAGGCTTTTTCTGCTTTTTATCGTTTTACCCCAAGAGAAAAATGGGCTGCAATTCTTATCTTTATGTTAATTGTGCTCCTCTTTTCATATGCACTGAAGAAAAGCGGCTATTCAAGTATCTTCTATTTAATTCTGGCGTTTCTCTTTGCGATGTGGATGGTTAATTCGAAGCCATTTCCTCTCAGCAGTAGCATGTTGTCTCTTTTTGAGAAAAGTATTGAATTTGCATATTTCGGAAGAGTCTCTTCGCCTCTTTCAGTGATCATTGGTTCATGGTTCAAACTGCTTTCTCCAACAGAGGAGGCTTTCTCCATTCTCCAAGCTGCATGCGTTCTCCTGATAATTTCTTTCCTTTATTATCTTGCTCCAAAACGTCATCGTGAATATGGATTCATAATCTCCGCCCTTGTACTCTCATCTCCAACCTTTAGATCATATCTAACCACGATCAGCACGTACCCTATATCAATCCTTATTTTTACTCTAACCCTTGCAGTTGCTCTCAACTTTACATTTAATCCTCAGAAAGTCACGGCAGTCTGTGAAACGCTGCTATTTGCGCTGCTAACTATAGCTTTAGTGTATTTTATACCATGGTTCCTTTTTCTTCCTTTGATTTTTGTGATAGCATTTCCAAAAAGACATGTGAGGAATTATATGTATCTACTCCTATCAGCCATTGGCATTTCAATCATATACATACAATCGCCATTTTCATTAGCACTACCCGAACATTTACCTCATAATAGCATCACGGTTATATCCAGATTCCTCGAAGAAAGTCTGATTCAGTTACTTCTGATTTTATATCTGTCCAAAATCTTCATAAAACAAGGGATAAGAAAAACGAAGGGACAGATTCCATTTCTGATGATGTTGCTCGTTATATATACTTACATCACCCTGTGGAATTCTTCACTTCTACCTTTCGATTACATATTGATCTCAGCACTTTCGATTAGAATGCTTTCCCAGTTTATTCCTCAAACTTAATAGCACCTATAACAGCTGGCTTTATCAAGGGGCCTATTTCCTTAATTATGCCGGGAGCTTGAGTTCCCTTTTTAAGAACCAGAAGTGTTTCCATCAGACCAAGCTCTTCCAATCTCTTAACATCCCTTCCATGTCCCGTTTGTATAAGGGCCTGTTCAATTCTCTCGCTAACAGTCCCAACGATGAACAGCTTATCATGGCTATCGCCCAGCCATTTTCTAATAGTTCTGAGCTGTTTCTCCGAGAATTCAACCTCAACACTTCTCGTTCCAAATTCAACCTCTTTAATCCTGACTTCCACTGGAAGATAGTCTACCCATCCAAACTTCCTTATCATCTTCCTGACCGGCATTTCACCAAAGGTTCTTTTCAAGTAGTAAAGGGGCAGAAGTGCATCCTTGGGCGAGGGAGAGAAAATTCCTATATCGACATATACACCATATCCAACCTTCCCAAGATCTATAAAACGTCCTTTGTAAGTCTCTCCATTTTTTATACGGCTTAACTTGTAAGGAACTTCCCCAAATTCCTTTCTCAAAAGATTTGCAGATATCTCCTCGTCCTCACCTTTAAGGCTCACCTTGACCCATTGTTTCTGTGTAATTGAGAGCTTCCATTTAACCTCAAGTTCCCCAATTAGGGACTTGAGCTTTCTGTTTAGCTTTTCAAAGCCGCTTCGGTCTCCATAAACCTTTTCCAAAATAACAATGTCAGTATCAATATCAGCCATAAAATACCATCCCCGAAGTTCATATCATTTCTTTTCCTTCTTTTTTGTTCTCTTTTTTTTCGGCTTTTTTCTGAGTCCCAATTCTATTTCAAGCTCTTCTATGCGTTTTTTTAACTCAGCGACAATCTCGGTGTTATCGTACTGCATGAGCATCTGCCCACATATAGGACACTGAAACTCATATTCCATTGCCTCGTCAAATGTTAGCTTCGGATGTCCGGAGGTCCCACAGTGGTAGTATATCTCACTCGTCTCTTCTTCAAGCATTTTTTTAAGCTTGTTAAGCTCTGCCATCTTTTTTGCTCTCAATATCTCAGGCAACCTCCTGGTCTCAAGATGCCAGTAATAGTAATACCACCCTGTCTCCTTATCTCTCGTTCTCCTGAACTCGGCAAGTTGATTGTCATAGAAGATATATAGAATTTTTCTCACAGTATTGACTCTGATGCCAGTTATTTCAGCCAGTTCTTCATCAGTTGCTTCGCCTTTTTTTTCTAAAGCCTTGATTACCTCAACAGCTTCTTCGCCTGCAATGTCCATTGCGAGCTCAAGGAGTTCTTTGTTTTTCTTTCTGGCCATAATAACAAACCTCCAGAACCATTTCAGCGGAATAATTTGAGATTCCTGAAGTACTCAATAATAACCTATATCTTTAAGGCTATATATAGGTTTTTGTCAAAATAGGGGGGATGATGAACAGAAAAGACCATTGGCTAATCAGTAAAGTACTCCTCTAACAACTCTTTTGCAGAAGGTTTGTAAAGCTCAACCACCTGAATATCCTCAATGACATTGCCTTCCCTGAGTTTAAGTTTTACTTTGCCCCCATAAACTTGGAGATCCAACAAACCATAGATAGCATCCTCAGCCTCCAAGGGGCTCTTGAATTTCATTATGTACTCCCCACTTTCATCAATGAGCTTGACCCAGTACTCATTTTTTCTTTTGAAGGGTCGAGTAATTTTGGGTTTGAACTTGTCAAGAGTTATTTCCAAGGAAGCCACCTCCACTGATGACTAAAAGTTTTCAATCGTTCTAAATTTTTTAGATTACATCTTTTAAGGATTTCTGAGGTGTTATAGTTTAAGAACTTAACGATGTAAATAAAAGTTTATATGATATTCATTCAAGCAGAAGATGGTGGCGTGAGTGCATGCCATTGAAGTAACAGAATTAAAAAAGAGATATCCCCAGAAGATACCCATGCCATTAAGGAAGATTAAATGGATTGAAGCAGTTAAGGGAATTAGCTTCAATGTGAAGAGAGGAGAGCTCTTTGGCCTCCTTGGACCAAACGGTGCCGGGAAGACCACTACAATAAAAATGCTCACAACACTCCTTGAGCCAAGTGGAGGAACAGCAGAGATTCTCGGATATGACATTCGCAGAGATGCAAGAGAAATCAGAAAAAGGATAAATCTCGTCGCTGAAGGGGAAAGAACCCTTTACTGGCGCCTATCAGCATATGAGAATCTGAAGTATTTTGCGAGAATCTATTATGTTCCCAAAAGTAAAGAAAAGAAGCGGATTGAAAGGCTTTTAAAACTGGTTGGGCTCTGGGAAAGGAGGAATGACCTTGTCATGAACTATTCGCGGGGTATGAAGCAGAGATTGGCTATAGCAAAGGCTTTAATAAACGATCCAGAGGTTCTCTTTCTTGATGAGCCTACTTTGGGTCTTGATGTCCAGAGCGCTCTATTTGTGAGAGAGTTCATAAGGAAACTCGTTGATAAGCAGAAAAAGACAGTTCTTCTAACAACACACTACATGGCCGAGGCTGAGGAACTCTGCGACAGAATTGCCATAATCGACCACGGCAAAATAATTGCCCTCGATACTCCAGAGGGTCTGAAAAAGTTCGTAAGGGATGAAACTGCCGTTGAGATAAAGGTAAGAGATTTCTCCGCTCAAAAGGTGGAAAAATCCCCATGGAAACTCGTGGTAGTAAGGGAAGACACCGAGCGAAGCATAACAACCCTCAGAGGACATATTGATGAGGAAGAGTTGCCGAAGGTTGTTGAACTTTTAGTAAAGAGCGGTGCGAGAATTCTGAGTGTTGAGCAGAAGGAACCAACGCTTGAAGATGTGTTTATTAAGCTAACAGGTAGAGCCTTGAGGGATTGAAGATGCCTGTTATCGCAGTAATTGAAAAGGAATTCAGAATGTTCTTCCGCTATCCCCTCAGGGTTTTCAGCTCAATCTTAGTCGGTATCGTTTTCCTTCTCCAGTTTGTTTTCTTTGGACAGGCAGTGCTCGGAGGAAGATATTCTCAGCTCCTCGCATCTTCAACAGGAATAGGAGATTATCCCACGTACGCGCTGGTAGGTTACGTCCTCTGGTGGCTGTCAGTTTCCCCTATGGAAGCATATGTCTGGGGGATCCGACGGGAGCTTCAGAGAGGCACATTTGAGACAAACATAGCAGCCCCGGTAAGAATCACCGAACTTCTTCTTGGTCTTGCTCTGAGCTGGCTACTCATGGATTCCATCCTGATGGCAGTGGTTTTTGCATTAGGTGCTATAATTTTCCACATTTCCGTGACATTATCCATTCTGCTGAAGTCTCTGCCAGTTCTGCTGTTATCATTCTTGGCTTTTCTCGGTTTTGGTTTCATCTTCGCAGGCTTGGTAATGATAATGAAGAATATAGGACCCTTTGCTCAGATTTTTGAGTTTTCAATGCTCTTCTTTTCAGGTGTTTTCTTCCCACTCAATGTGATGCCAAGAGCCGTGGTTGAGTTCTCCAAGCTCCTCCCCCTCACACATTCAGTAGACGCTGTCAGAGGAATATTCACAGGAAAGAGTTATCCAGCAATTCTTCCATCAGTAAGCTGGCTCATCCTCTTGGTTATTCTCTACTGGTTGATCGGCTATGCCATCTTCAAATGGGCTGATGGGGTAACACGGGTGATGGGCTATGGGGGTTACTGAAGAGCTGAGAGCATTATACGGTGTTGCTGTTAAAAGCTGGCGAATCTTCTTGAGCTACAGAATGTGGATGGTGAGCGATATAATGCTCGGCTTCTTCTTTGTTGGACAGGCTTTACTCATAGGAATCGGCCTGACAGGAGGGAGAAATTCCCCCGCTCTGCAGAGGATAACGGGTTATTCTGACTACTTGACGTTTGCTGTCTTAGGCTTCATGGTTCTTGCATTTGGTCTAACATTCCTGAGTGGCTTTGTATGGAGCGTCGTCGATGAACTTTACGCAGGAACCCTCGAATACTCCTTTGCTTCACCAATGAGAAGAATAACGTTCTTTCTTGGCAATGTTCTGGTTAGGATATTCCTATCTTTTCTTTATATGGCGGTGTATATCCCTCTCTTCATCCTCATTTTTGACGTGCATATAAATCCGGTGGGTTTTCTCAGAAGCATGCCTGTACTCCTCATCGGAACAGTAGGAATGATCGGACTTGGGATGAGTGCCGCTGGGCTTGTACTTTACCTGAGAGATCCCGGGCCATTTATAAACATCTTAGAAATGCTCGTTTTTGCCCTAAGTGGGGCAATGTATCCTGTAACAATCCTGCCAGAGCCGCTCCAGCTTCTGGCAAGAGCGATGCCCTACGCCCCAACGAGTGAGGCTGTGAGAAAGGTTGTAGCTTTTGGATATTCAAATGCAGGGAGAGAGCTGAGTTATCTCATATTTATCTCCATGCTCTATGCGATACTCGGATATTTGACATACAGATGGAGCGAAAAACAGGCAAGGGTTGTTGGGCTGAAAAACTATTGAAAAGGTAAGCCAAGACTTAACTCTCCAGATTTCCTCTTTATTTCTTCGAGAGGAATTATCGCGCTTCTTGCACCGATTTTCTGAACAGTTAAATATGCAAGGAACATCCCCAACTTTACAGCATCTCTGAGATTCCAGCCCTTTATAATACCATATATTAGGCCAGCATCAAAGGCATCTCCTGCTCCGGTGGAATCCACAACCTCAGCACTCAACCCCCTGATCTCATATAACTCCATGTTGCTATCCCTCACGAGAGCTCCCCCTCCATTCAGAGTTACAATAAGGTTCCTTGCATTTACAGCATTCAGATTAAGGCTTCCAAATTTTCTTCTGTATTCATCTTCATTCATTAGGAGATAGTCAATTTTATCTATTATCCCTTCAGGCAGCTTTGCCTCTCCTATATCCAGAGAGACCGTTATGCCATGTTCATGAGCGAAATCTATTGTCATCTTCAATATCTCAGGAGGATTTGATGATAGATGGATGTGCCTCGTCCTTTTTAGGTACTCGAAGTCCAGTTCTTTCAGTGCATTTGCTCCAGAAAACTTCACTATTCTCTTGTCATCCCCTTTTACCATCACCAAGGCCATTCCAGAATGTGTGCTCACAATTTTTATGCCGTTTGTATCAACACCAATTTTTTTGAAGTAGGATATATGGGCCTCGCCTATCTCATCCTCACCAACAGCTCCAAGAAATCCTGTCTTCAACCCCATATTAGCCAGCCATGAAATTGTGTTTGCAGCAGCACCACCCAATCCAAAGAAAGCATCTTTTGCTTGTATTTTCTCATGAAATTCCGGAAATCTCTCCACAAGCATGATAATATCATAATTCAGGTTTCCAATTCCAATCACGTCAAATCTATCCATTCCCATCACCCTCTTAGAATTCAGGTATATCCTGCATAACTTTAAATTTTTCTCTACAAGTTGACTAAGGGAAAAGCTTAAATATCCATTTCTACCCAGTTCTGTATAAGAGGTGATCAAAAATGATGCTTATACTGGAGGCATACTTCAAGAATTATCCTGCCAGAAGAAAGGTCGCAGAGTTCCTATTTGAAAATGGGCTGAGTGTTAAAAAAGGTAAGATATATCTCAGAAATGTTGAACTACCCATCAGCGAGCTTTCAAGGATCATTGGAGTTAATAGGAAGATAATTTACCATACGATTGATTACATAGAAAAGACCTATCCATTAAAGCTCATATTTGAGAAGCTCAATCCTCTGCCGAGTCTGATAGATGTTGCCCCGATAATGGGGTGGGAGGTTTTAGAGCTCGAACTGGAGAAAGAATACTATATCCAAGCCCTTTCAGAGGTGTTAAAGCTATTAAGTAAAAACGGAGTTCCAGTTATGGAGTTCTTTAGCAGGAATCTCAGACAGGAGGAAAGCAAAGCATACATAGTCATAGATGGAACTCTTCCAGTGGATGTGTTTGTCAAAATAAAGGATTTACCAGGTTTTAAAAAGCTGATTCTGCACACACCGGAAAAAGACAAGGAAAAATATGTGTGTAAATATTGCGAAGTTAAATACTGTCCCAAAAGGGTTCTTGTGGAGAAAATGGAGGCACAGGCATAAAACTCAGCCAACAACTCTAAATCCCCTTTCCCCTTTTGGCTCTTCCCACTTCACATCAACCCTGGTAACCCGGGCTAAGAGCGGCCCCTGATATGCCCAACCTATTAAAGCTTCCACTCTTTCTCTTTCTCCTTCAACAACAGCTTCAACTTTTCCATTCGGCAAATTTCTAACCCAGCCATTTACACCGAGCTTTCTGGCTTCACGCTGCATACTCCATCTGAAGCCCACCCCTTGAACCCTTCCATGAATCAGGAGATGTGCCCTAACGATCCCCATATCCCTCCCCATTTATTCTTTCAACATAAGGGATTTAAGCTTATCCTTGAAAGACTTTATCGGTGGACAGGATGGGGGAGATGATAATGGTATATACAACATTTCCTGACTGGGAAAGTGCTGAAAAAACTGCAAAAAAGCTCCTTGAGGAAAAACTAATTGCTTGCGCCAATCTTAGAGAGCATAAGGCTTTTTACTGGTGGGAAGGCAGTGTGGAGGAGAGCAATGAAGTCGGAGCCATTCTAAAGACCAAGGTTGAGCTCTGGAAATCATTGAAAGAGAGACTCAAAGAGCTCCATCCATATACAGTACCAGCGATCATCAGGGTTGATGTTGATAATGTAAATGCCGAATATCTCAACTGGCTCTTAGAGGTTCTCAAATGATAAGGAAAGTGAAAAATCAGATCAGGGTCATCGGCTTTGATGACGGCACCTTCAGATTCAAAGGAAGAGGGAAAACCATCCTTATAGGGGTTATTATGAAAGGATCACAGGAAGTCGTTGGTGTTCTCTCAAGGTGGATTACAGTTGATGGCATGGATGCAACAGAGAATATGATAGATTCAATAATTGCATCCAGATTTGAAGACTTGAGGGTTATAATGCTGAAGGGTATAACATATGCAGGCTTCAACATAGTCGACGTGCAACGACTCAGCGAAAAAACAGGTTTGCCTGTTGTAGTTGTCATTCGAAAAAAGCCCGACCTGAATGCAATGAAAGAAGCCCTGAAGAAACACTTTCAAGACTGGAATGAGAGGATTGAACTGCTGAATAAAGCCGGTGAGGTATTTGAGCTGATTCCCGGAAAGCTTTACTACCAGCCCATCAACATCTCCCCAAAACAAGCAGCTGAAATCATAAAAATCACTCAGAAGGCCTCTTTGATTCCCGAACCTCTCAGGCTGGCACATATGATAGCATCGGCGGTTATGACTGGAGAAAGCAAGAGGGAGTGAGGAATCTTTTTAAGGTCAAGATTGAAGATAGAAACAACCGATGATGGCAACAGGGTAGCTACCGAATCTTGATGTGGAAGCCGTTCCAGTCTGAGGTTGCTTTTCAGGATTCGCATGGCACCAGAAGCACGGAAAGCCTCGAATCTCTGATCACTCTCTCTGCTGTGCTCCCAAGCAGGAGGTCAGCTAAAACATTTCGGCCCTTCTTCCCCATCACGATCAAGGTTGCGTTCTTGGTTAAGGAAAGTCCAAGAATCGCCTTGGATGCTGATCCAGTCATGATCTCCATCTCCACCTCAAAAGACAGCATTTTAGAGTATTTCTCAAGCGTATCATTCGCCTTTTTTATGTTCTTTTCAAGTTCATCAGCACTGCCATAATCTATAGAGTGCACCAAAATGCCAGAGAGAGGTAGTTCTTCAAATTTTTTAACCGTTTTTATGATGTTATCCGAGCATTTTGAGAAATCAAGAGCTATGAGGGGTTTTTCAAACAATCTCTCAGGAGGTACTGAAAATCTTATCTCCCTCTTTCCATCTTCCTGCAAAATCTCACACTTCACAAGCAGAACGGGTTTTTTTGTTGTTCTCGCAAGATTTGAAGCTGTACTCCCCAGAAACATCTGCCTCCATATGTTCTCCCCCTTGGATGGAATGACCGTAAGGTCAATATCCTTTTCCGCAGCAAGCTCTTCAATCTCCATGGAGGGGATGCCAAGCTTGACAATAGGCTCAACGTCTATTCCTCTCGCCCTTAACTCTTCAGCAAGTTTCTTAACCTCCTCCTCATCTATCTCAGCCAGCTCAATGGCCTGAATATCCGTGGCTGTGATATCGACCACATGAAGTAAGTACAGTTTTTTAGCTCCCATCTCAAAGAGCTTTGGGATGCACTCCCTGAGAGCATAGAGAGATACTTCAGAAAAATCCGTCGGGAATAAAATTTTTTCGAACATCAAGCTTCACCATTAATATATACGGCACTGAGGTATTTAGACCTTGCTTTATTTATACCCACATTTCATTGTACTTTGTGAAGCTTTGTCTTTCAGACATGCTTGTATTTCATGCGCTTTGTGAAGAGCTTCGGGCTTGAAACTGCCGGCAGTATCAGCTTCTTCTGAATTATAGTTCTGCCCTCAAGGAAATTGTCAATAGTCTTCTTAAGGTCTTTGAAGTCCTTATCGAAGAACTTCAGAACTATGTCATATTCACCAATATATTCATCAATCTCAAATATTTTCTTATTGCTTATGGCTTCTTTTATGAACTCCTCTATCTCCTCCTTTGAAGCATCTTCTTTAAACTTTAAGATGACATCTGCAGATGCTAATCCAAACTCCTCGAATATGAAAAGTGCCATGATCTGCACATACCCTCTTTCCTGGAGGCTCATCCTGTGCCTCCTCGCGGTAGGAACAGAAACTCCTGTTATCCGGGCAAGTTCGGTGTCAGGAAGTCTACCGTTTTCTCTAAGTGCAAGGAAAATTTTGACGTCCAAATCGCTCAATTCCCCCTTGCTCATCTCCTTCCAGAATGCAATATCCTCTTTGCTCCACTTCCATGTATTTTCTTTTTTGTTCACCAATGCATACCACCTTAATAAAAGATGAGAGAAAAGTTGCCTTAAGTTTTTTGATTTTTGATAATTTTTGCCAGTTGTCTTGTGAGATTATCCAATAGTCTGATGAATTCCTCCTCATCATACATAAGAATATCGATGTTTTCCTCTATCAACTCTTTGAGTTTCGAAATCTCATCGGTGCTCTTCCCTTCCTCTTCCATGATCTCGATTAACCGTGAAGCAGCATCAAGCAATCTCAACGGCCCATATAGCTTTGGCTCATCAACACAACCTCTGGCACTGGTTATCAAAAATGACAGAAGCTGAAAATGTTTATCCCTCAAAATGCTTTCCGTACTCTTCAACGTGAACCACCTCCCTCAGGGGTCTCCTCCTCGGCGGTTTAGGCCAGAACTTTGGATAACCAAAACTTAAGATCAAAACTGGTTCAACAAAATCAGGAATATTCAAAAGCTCTCTGAGAGCTGTTTTGCTGAAGGACACTACTGGACATGAGCCAATACCAAGGGAATAGGCCATCAACATCATGTTCTGAGCCGCCATTGAAATGTCCATCAAAGCAGTGGTCTGTCCCAGCTCACCTCCTTTCTCAGCTCTTTTCCTATTGATACAGAGCACTACCAAAGTCTGGGGATTACCAAAAAGCCCCGGGGAGATTAGCTTAATCCTCTCAATGTTCTCCTTTTCTGTGACTAAGATGAATTCCCACGGCTGAACGTTGCTTCCACTCGGTGCCCAGACTCCAGCTTCCAGAATTTTTTTCAAATGCTCCACGGGGATAGGTTCCTCTCGAAACCTCCTGACAGCCCTACGACCTTTAATCAGCTCAATTAATTCCAAAAATACCACCTCCGCTTTTGATGGGAATATCTGAATGCCAGCTTACTGGGAGATTACTCCTAACTCCACAAGGAGTTCCACAACTTTAAAAGCTACAGGTCCCGGTTCAAGTACAGGGACTCCCGGTTTCTCCTGTAATTCTTTTCCAATACTAATAAGGTTTCCGCAGCTTAAAATTATAACCTCAACATCATCTTCTCCCGTTGCCTTCTTTGATTCTTCCAAAAGCTCTTTCCCCATTTTCTTGATATCCATTGTAATCTTCAACACCAGAAATTTAGTCCCCCTTATTGAGGCGAGCTTAACATCGTATGTTTCTCCCTCCAGATTTTTGTCTCCGACGTCAACTATCGGGAATTTTCTCTCCAACGTTGATGCTACATGAATGCTGGATTCCCTCAAGCCAACGACAGGAATCTTGGGCTTCTCCCTTGCCGCAAATAATCCCAGATCACTGAAGCAATAGGTTATAACAGCATCATAACCCTTTTTCTCTGCTTTTTCTGCTTCTCTTAACGTTTCAAGTTCTGCCCAAACAAATTTTATATCAGTTCCTGCGGGAGTTGCAGCTCCAATATGATCCCCTTTTTGTGTTATTTCAGCTATTTTCCCAGGAAATTCAGCGCGTTTCTTTATTTCCACTTTTCCTATTGTTCTGACCATCGTGTCTGGATTCATGCCTACAAGACATATGTATCCAATATCCCTGTTCTCTTTCATCACCATATCAAAAACTGTTAAGTAAAGTATCCACTGATAGTTGAATTCAATCCACACATGCATATTGTTTAATGCTCCACTCAAGGCGTTTTGTGGCAACATTGGATCAGCTATCTTCCCAACCCCCCAAGAGTTGCCATCCACATCACTAAAGGTTTTGTTCTAATCCCGAAAACTGCTCTTGCTGTGGCATTCACAGCATCTTCATGAGATAAGGTATCAGCAGTAATTCCTACAATCTCTCCCGGCTGGACATCCAAAATATCTCTAACCAACTTTTTGGCAGCCAACTTCAAATTCATAATAACCCCATCCCTGTGCACTTCTTGTTAGCTCTGGAAAAGGGTTTAGGTAAAAGAAAAAGAATAAGACTGGTGTCACTTCTTTCCAAGTTTCAGCGTCGAGGTGAAGAAGCTAACCAAGGTTGCTCCTGCTATCAATCCTGCACCCAGTATATACAGAACCCTCTTTCCTTCTTCTTTATATACATGCTCTATTATTGCTCTAATGGCAATTGCTACTAATACTGTGACTCCTGCGATTGGATATTTTATGAGTAAACCTGTTGCAAACAAGATTCCGATTTGTCTATCAGGCCCACCTATCCACTGAACAATAGCCCCGGGTATTGCCCATATGAGTAGATATTTTGCTATCTCTGGTGTGGCTCCAGCTTGTATAGTTGTCACATAGACCCTATCCACCGGTGGAACAAGATTCTGAACGAGATAGGTCTTGGCAAAGACAGCCACCATAACAGCAGCAACTATGAGACCAGTAAGTTCAGCAAAGTACTGCTGTTTTCTTCCCTCAAACTCGAATTTCTTGTCCTTTCCTTCTCCCCTGATAATCCATCCTGTTTTTAGATCATATCCCATATCCGCAAATGCTGGTCCTGTAGCTGCAGTGAATCCTACCAGCAATCCCAGAGCAGGAGCAGGGAACTTCATCAGCACCCCGAGAATTAGGAAGATCAGTGCTGTTGCAAATGCTGGGAACCATCCGGCATGCATTGCCGAGAGACCTACAATCAGTTCCGAAACAATTGCTGCTATTGCCGCAAATATAAACCACCATACGAACATTCCCGCTGACATCCCTGTATATAAGCCTCCCATAAGAGCTAACAGTAGAGCTATTGCTAAATAAATTGCAAATCCTCTTGTTAATGCAAATTTTATATGTTCCTCACTCCTTGTGAATTCGTACCCCTCTTCTCCTGACTCTTTCATGGCCTTTGTTTTCTTTGAAATTATGCCAATTATCTGGATTAATGCAACAAGCCCTGCACCTATCATTACTCCATGGGGAACATAGTACTTGTTTATATCTACTCCAAATAGCTTAACAGAATACCCTCTGACTATCAGACCAATCCCAAACATTGTTAATGCCCAGATGTTTCCAATCCAAGCAACACCGGCAATATCCGCTGGGATTGCAAAGAAATACTTGGCTATTGCACCACCAACAATTCCATATAAAAGATAAAGTGCTCTTTTCCCCTTGCTGGCAGCAGCGATCAACGTCTCTGCAGTGGCGATTCCCGGAGGCCATGGATTTTTAGCAGGGAAAACTCTCGTATCAAATAACCAGTATATCATAGTCATGTCTACAAAGGCTGCTGCTGTTGCTCCAATGAACATTGGCCAGAATAAGTCTGGTCTCTTGAGTAACCATGTAACACCAAGAGGTAAGAATATTGCATTGGCAGCACCAAATGTAGCTCCTGAAATTGCAGTCTGGACAAGATTCTGTCTGTTTAAGTCCAGGAATTCTTTCAGTACATGGTAAGGTATTCTGGCTACAAGAATTGCTATCAGAGCGCCAATTATTGATGTGTTTGTAGATATACCCAAGCGCGTGATAAGCTCCAATCCAATAATAGCACCCCACGCAGCTAAGATCAAGTTTAATATTAAGATTTTCAACTCAAACGCCGAGGGGTGTTTTTTAACTTGCTCCATTATCCTACACCACCAGTTTTCCGTCTTTAAATAAATACTTTTCATCAATCAAAACAGTTGGTTTCTCAACTATCCCATCCAGATGTATCGGTGCTTTTACCCTCCCACCAAAGTCATAATTGCTCCCTAAAGCTATGTGAATAGTTCCAAAGACTTTTTCATCTTCTAAAATATTCCCGCTTACTCTCGCTTTTGGATTGGTTCCCACCCCAAACTCTGCTATATTTCTTGCTTCCATTCCGTATTTTGACAATATTCTCTCCAATTTTCTTGCCTCATCACCTCCTTCAATTTTTTCAACAAACCCTTCCTTAATATTGAGCTTAATAGGCTCCCCCAGTACTCCAATTCCAGCCATAGAACCATCTACAACGACCACACCATTTGCAGTCCCTTCAACAGGAGCAATATAAGCCTCAGCCCCCGGTAAGTTCCCACATTCTCCGGGATTTTTATACACCCCAGTACTTCTCCTGGCCAACCTGCCTTCTATTGAAAAACTCAAATTCGTGCCGAGTTCTGTTGTTATGTGAACCTCTCTTCCCTGATCGAGAATATCAGCAATCTTGTGTGTCAAAGCAAGTATTTCATTATAATCAACGCTCATGGTTCGTATGAACATCTCCTCTGTAATGCCGGGGAGCGTTGCAATTCTCGTTCCTCCCTCACATGCCTCTTTCTTCGCCATTGTATGGGTTATTGATTTCGATGTAGGAGCAACTACAACATCCGCACTTTTCATAGCCTCGGCAACAGGTTTTGGTGGCTCTTCTCCATGCATTTCTCTTGGAATTATTTCCATGTATACTGCATCTGTTCCGAGCTCCTTCGCTTTGAGCCATAGATGATATCCAATATTCCTCTCTGGCTCATCCGCAATTACCACAACGTTTTCTCCTTCTTTAACACCCATACACTGTTTTAAAGCAATTTCACAGGCTTTATAGAGATCCTCTCTAAAAGTGATGTTCATCATAATTCCAACACCTCCACAAGCTCTCCAATGACCCTACCCATCAAAGTTCTCGGAAGTAAAACAGGCTTTTCTGTGACAGCCCTTACAATAGCCTTCGCTCTCATAGAATAACCTATGCAGTCAAGCACTATTAGATCACAATCTTTTATGCTCTCTGCGGCTCTTCTTAGGTTTTCTTCATTACCGACGTATGGAGAAACTGCCTCAACTCTGATTTCTTCAATGATACTGCCCCATTTTCTTTTTGTGATCTCTATCTGTTTCTTGTCTGGGATGATTACACCAAGTTTCCTTACAGGAATAGCCTCCACGGTTTTTAAAAGGAGCAAAGATGGCTCAATCAATAACTTACTCGATTTCAGTTCCGGAAATTCTCCAGTGCACAGAACTCCAATGACGTCAACCTCCTTTTCAAGCTTATCAATACATCCTTGAAGCCTTTTCACAATTTTATTTCTGCTGAGTTTCACTTGGGTACCATCCCTAAGTCTCGTGACAAGGAGATAGTCCTCCTCCAAAGGAGCCAACTCCTGAATTTCTTTCATGGTAAGACCATCCAAAGCTCCACATTCCAGTATCTCCAGATTTCCAAGAAGGGGCTTTATTTCAGGGACAACATCTACCCTTGGAGATTGACCGATAGTCACAAAGCCCACTTTCATCTCTTCTGCCTCCCCAATGTTTGGAGGTGATTCATAGAACCATAGAGCTCTATTAAATGATTAAACTCTTCTTCGTCGTAGAACTTCACTTTACCCGTACCAAATCCCTTAGCTACTTCAATACAGAATCTTGAGGCCTGCTCAATGTCGATTACATTACTGGCTCCTGTTGCACATCCCGGAACAGGGATTTCTGCTGTTATTGCTACTCCCACTACAGGAGCACTTGTTGCAGTCGCAGGTTGAAGAATGCTGTTAATGTGGTAAACCCCATTTCCATAAGGAGTTATGTCCT
Source organism: uncultured Thermococci archaeon (assembly GCA_964487115.1). Classification (GTDB taxonomy): domain Archaea; phylum Methanobacteriota_B; class Thermococci; order Thermococcales; family Thermococcaceae; genus Thermococcus. The sequence goes on from CAZAPD010000090.1 coordinate 68,381, forward strand.
GCATGGTTATAGGGAGAACTGCGGGCAGTTTTCCGGTTACATTCTGCATGATATCAAGCAAATCATCGCTGACCTTCAATATCCACCCTTCTTTTACCGTTGGAGTTATTGCAAACCCCCTGACATTTATTACTCTGTTGCCCTTCGTGGTATCTATTGAAAGGATAGCATCCATTCCCGGATCTACTTCATATTTATTCATGGTAGTCATGTCAACAGGGGACCCCATGAAGGGAACAGGGTCATGAGGTATGGTTGGGGCATTGGGGCATATGTGTGTTGCTATTATCACATCACCCTCCAGAATATCTCCAGTTCCCTGCATATCTGCGAGCTTCAGAGCAGCTGCTATCGCTGTTACAGCACCATCCCCATCGGAGACTAATCCAACCATTTCCGGTCTTGCTCCAATCCCCCCAAGTCTGCCGATTATGCCTAATGTAGGGGCGTTACCCCCACTTAGCTTTCCATTCTTCCCGGGCACTACAATCTTTATGAAATCTGTTGAACCCTTTTCTCCCTTTATTGTCGTAACCTCTACATGTTCTAATCCACGCTCTTTCAGCACTTCAGCCACTCTAAGGCCATCCACATATGCACTGTCCAAAAGTTCATATGCTTCAATAACCTGCTTCATCATTTTGACCACCCACAACCTGCTCAACTGTTTTTAAAACATCGGGATCTTTAACTCCCGCACCAAGAATGAGTTTTTTCTTAGGAATAACGACCAAAGCTACCTTATTCCCCCTTCTGATCTCGGCAGAAGTCAAAGGAAGCGAATTATCAATGTCTATAGCAACGATTAAATCTGGAAAAGTGCCATATCTATTTCCGTCTGAATCTTCAAGGCTCATAAATTCATTCCAGAAAATTAGTTCATATCTGGTATCTCTACTTTTTACAATAACCTTTCCTATATCAAAGCCACCTCTCGTTTCCAGCAGAACCTTCTCCACCTCACCTCTGTCAATTAATTCTCCTCCTCCAAGATGCTCTATAATTTTTTTAATCATCTGCTCTGGGTCATTTTTGTGTGCTCGAATTATCCTTCCAACTTCAATAGCCTGAGTAATTCCCCCAACCGCAGCATTTTTCTTAAGATACTCTGGTGTTACTGGATTTCTTGTAACTGCCACCAACCCTCCTGCTTGAACTGCAGCCTCTCTAATAATTTTGGCTGTCTTCTCCAGAGAACCCTTTGCTATTACCTCCACATATCTCCCAAGTTCTTTACTTCCTCCTACTGCAGTCTGAATTGAGATATAGTCCGGGATCTTATGCAGGCCAATGGCCCCCATTACACCGGTTGGGTGAGCCCTTCCATCTGCAGGTGCATCGACAATAGGAATCCCTAAAAGGGCCGATTGTATCCATCCATTTATTGTGGAGTATCCCCCATTCTCTGAGGATATTATCCCACCAAGGGGTAATTGTCCTACATCAATAAAAAGTTCTGTAGAGCGCAGAGCATGGGCAGGTACGAGATATTTTTCTTTTGCGGCTGGAGCCCCTACCATTGAGGCCGTAACAACAAACTTGTCCTCTGGAATACTACCCACATCTACTATGAGCACCTCTCCAAGCTGAACTGCAAGTTTCGCATGTCTCAAACCCAATCTTAAATCGCCACCACCACCCCCACCAAAGAAAGCACCTCCAAGAACTGCAGCCTCAGCAACCTCTTCATCCACCTTAATCACACTCTTAGCCTTCATCCAGAACCCTCCGTCTAAGCGCATATAATGTAACAGCACCAGAGGCTATAACAGGATCCAACACTGGGATTCCAACAGCTTCCTCCAAAACAGGAGCTATCCTTATTGTTGAGAGCCCAGTACATCCCAAAACGATGACTTCAGCACCCCTTCTCTTTAGTCTTTTTGCAGCTTTTATGACCTCTCTCTTACCCCATTCAGTCATTAAATCCAATGTATTCCTGACACCTTCCGGATGATCCTCGGCAATTAAATTCTTTCCAAGAATCCGTTTGATGACCTTTGGGGTTTCTTCAGTTAAGTTCAAGACACCGATTCCAGTTCCATATGCTAAGGCCAAGGCAGAAACTGCAGACCCAGCACCGATAACTGGGACAGAAACTACCTCCCTGGCTTCTTCCACGGCAGGATCAGCCGCACAGCTTATTATGATGGCGTTGACACCTTCTTTTTCAAACTCCTTTACTAACTTCAAGATTTTTGGTTTGGCAATTTCCTCTGTTTTATCATCATATATGCCCTTTGGTTGATCTTCGATGCATCTGGTGACAACCTTTAATTCAGGGAAAGCCCTTTCAATAAGCCTTCCATGCAGATTAAGGAGCTTTTCATCCTCCAACGTCAAAACCCTAATCAATCCTATCTTCATAATATTGCCTCCAAAGGGTTTTCGATGTATAGTATTTATCCATTATTAGACCAAAGTGATCTTTGTAGAATTCCTCTGTTGGACTAATTTTTATTTGAATAATAACCTTTTAGACGAAATTTTTATTAAGTTACAACAACATTGAAGTTATTAGTGGTGGAGATATGAGAAAAAGATTATCAAAAAGAGATTGGCAAATTATAAGATTACTTAAAGAAAATGCAAGGATAAGCGATGCGGAAATTGGAAGACGTATAGGGCTTTCAAAATCTGCTGTGAGATGGAGACGGATAAACCTGCAGAGGAAAGGATATCTCTTTATCTCAGCGTATTTGAGGTTTGATAAACTTGGATACAGCTATGCATTTGCTTTAATTAAACTAAAACCAAGTGCCAACAGAACCCAAATTCTCTCATTTAAAAGAAAACTCATGGAGAACAATTACACATTTGAAGTATATGAGATTTGGGGAGATTATGATCTCTTAGTCGGATTCTTTGGAGAGGATCTCTCAAGCCTGAGGAAAGCCATCTCAGAAACCCTGCAGGAAGAGAGATGCATACACACTTACAAAATAATATTCGGGGTCAAAACTTTAAAGGGGCTTGAAATTCCATTTCATGACATACTCCCAGAGCTCTGATAGAAAGGAAAAACAAAGAATCCCAGCCTATACCATTAAATCCTCAACCAAGCTCTTCAGTTTAGGATGCACATACTCCCCATCCTTTATGATGTATTCTCCATCCCCCTTAACTGTAGGGGCAAGACATATACCATCCGTGTGACTCTTTGCAGGGCCGAATTTCCCTTTAAAACTCTCCGCCTGATTGCCTAAACCCCATTCGACAGCGCCCCACACCCGTTCGTCCTCAAGTATGTTGCCTGTGAGTTTTGCTCCCGGATTGCAGCCATAGGAGAGATGAGCTATGTTAAACATGTTTGGATCATTGAAACTTTTCAGCCATCTTTCGAATACCCTCGCTTCCCATCCTCCTTCGATATTAACCACCTTTCCCGCCTCAACTTCAAGAAAAATAGGCTCTTTAAGTACCCCCAGCTCTTGGGGCGGCCATACAGAACCGTCAAAAACTATAGTCCCGTTGATGCTTTCCTCTATCGGTGCCCAGTCAACCTGACCGAAGAGCATATAATCTCCGGGTCCATTCACATCCCCTTCGGCAAAGATAGGTCTCTCAGGATCGTTTTCAAACTCAACTTTCATCCCAGCCGGACTTGTAATCTCCATTTTCCTGCTGTTTCTTGTTATCTCTGCCAAGATTCTTTGAAATTCGAGAAGCTTGAGAACATCAATCCTTCCAATGTTCCTCACCATCATTTCGCTCGTCATCCCGACCAGACAGATATACCTAACTTTATCCTCGGCCATCACATTGTCCCACGGCGTTGAATAGAGGAGCCAGCTCTTGTTAAATTCAATCCACACATCAGCATTTTTTAAAGCTGCCTCCAGTGGTTTCAGAGGCAGATAGGGATCAGCCGCTTTTCCAACGTGGGGGGGCATTGAGTACCATAGGACAAGGGGCTTCGCTCCAAGAAGCTTCGCCGCCTTAGCAGTCGCTTCAATGACCTGCCAGTCGCTTCCGGTATCGGCGGTTATAACAACGACCTCTCCCGCTTGTACCTTCATTACATCCCTAACGAGAGAATACGCTCCTTCTTGAACCTCTATAGAGAGCTCATTCATGATACCCACCTCCCAAGCTCTATGACATCCTCCATAACTTTAACAGCACATGCGACAGGATCCAGAACAGGCACATTGAAAAATTTTTGCAGTTTCTTAGCAAAGCCAGCCAGGCCTGTACAGCCCAAAACGATGACATCAGCACCGTCTTTTATTGAATTGCCAATTTCCTCCTTCAGGAGTTTCACCGTTTTTGTTCGGTCAACATCAATTTCAGGGACTGACAGATCTATTCCCCTTATACTACTCACCCTGTTCTCCATCCTGTACTTCAACACGAGCTCTTCGAAAAGCGGCGGAGCTGTCTTTGACACTGTTACTATACCTATCTTCTTTCCAATAACTGAGGCAAGAGCCAAAGATGCCTGACATGGTCCGATTACAGGTATTTCGATGGCTGATCTAATCACATCCACTGCAGGATCAAGACAGCAGTTTACTATGATCCCATCGTATTTTGAGTGGAGCTCAAGTGCCTTCCTGACTATGAGCGGCAGAACCTCCGTTTCTGAAACCCGAGTTTCTATTGATTCTGGTCCTTTTTCCAGATTAACAACATCAATAATGGTTTGTTTTGATGCAAAGTGTTCATATATTTCCTTATCGGATTCATTCCATCTATCAGTTCCCACAGGATTTATAACCAGCACCTTCAAAATCAACACCTCACATAAAAAAGAAATTAGAGAAGTCTTTTCTCAATGGGTATATATTCCATATCAAACCCAAGATATTTCGGCCCAAAAATTTCCAGTCCTTTCGGTGTTCTCCAGAGTTCCGGTGCGGGGAATCCAACGACAACATAGTCCTTTCCTTCCCTTACATTTGGATTTGTCACAGGATATCCATCGGGAGTGAGTACTGATATTAAATCCGGTATTGTGACGTCAATTTTACCGTTTCTCCATGATATCAGGTTTTCATTCTTGTACCAGACTTTGTAGGTTTCCCCGTTGAACTCCTCATATCCCTCAAGTTTGAATTCTCCCACTGTAAAGCCATTCTCCTCCCGCCAGTCTGTCTCTATGACAGTACCCTTGAACAGTAAAAATCCATTTCCAGCCTCAATTAATGCCCTTATGGGGTCATTATCCCTTTCCCTCGCAATTCTCAAAGCCCTCCCGAGTGAAAGAGCATGAGAAATAGCATCCCTAACGACAGAGGTTCTGAGTTCCCGGCCAGCAACTGGATGGGATGTAACTCCCACATTCGTTTTTAGCGATGCTGCAACTGCTCTGACAATTTTCTCAGCTTGAAAGTCATCCTTAACCTTTGCAATCACCATCTCATCCCCATGTGGGGTAACCACAGAGAATGGTGCCATTCTGATGCCCATTATATAATACGTTGTGTGTTGAAGTTCGGGGACTGATCTCCCTGCAGGATCACCATCGACTATGGGCTTTCCAAGCCTTGCTGCCGTTGCAAGGGCTGCCGCTGTATTTGCTCCTCCAAGCTCGGTAGAGATAACCCCCGCAAATTCCTCCCCCATAAACTCCTCAAGAAGTCTATAAGAACGGGCTGCTTCCCCTTCCTCATAGACAGATTCAACCTTTTCACCTGCCAATGAGCCTACGAAATAAGGCATGGGGACAATCCCATTGTCCGGGATTTCTTCAAGCCCTACCAGCCTGAATTCCCTTCCTGCATCGAGCTCTTTTTTTACCATCTTCCACCCTTCTTCGGGACTTCCGCCGCCCCCGGTTCCGAGGACTGTGCATCCTTCCAAAATGTCCCTTAAATCCTGTTTACCAAGCACTTTCATCTTTTCACCTCCCGGAGAATAAACCTCTTTTCCCGTGTTTCAGAATTGGATATAAAGAGCGTGCAACGCTATACGTTATCAAAAGGGGTTCAAGAACGGGGATTTTAAACTCCTCCCAGATTTCCTTACTGAGCTTTTCTGCAATATTTACAAACCCCGTGCATCCTAAAACAATGACATCAGCTCCATCCTCAACAGCCTTAATACAGGCATCTTTTGTTTCTTCGTATAGTTTTTGGTTGTTTTTCAGTATCTCCTCAACAGGAATTTTTATTCTTCTGACCGAGGTTAATTTATCAAAAACACCGTATTCTCTCGCCTGTATCCGTGTCCATGAGATCAGATTATCTCCCGGCCCAACCACAGCAAACTCTCCAAGCATTGAAGCTACGTGCATCGTTGTCTCTCCTGCCCCAAAAACTGGAACCTCCAGATTCTCCCGCAGTTCAAACAAACATGGATCAGCAAAGCAGTTTATCAGGATGGCAGAGGAATTCTTAAGCTCACTTACAAGCCCGATAGTATTGGAACATGCCAATGTTTTTTGAGTGAAGTTTCCTATTGATTTTGGACCATTTGTTAGAGTCAAAACCCTAAATGTGTCATGGGGATAGTGTCTTAAGATGTATTCTCTGATCTCCTTCTCAAAAATCCCTTCTTCGTCTTTTATCGGATCCAGAACAACTATCATTGCAGCTCACCTACAAAATGACATCTGACAAAATGCCCTTTTTCAATTTCAATCATCTCAGGTTCTTCTTTTTTGCAGATTTCCTTCGCATAGGGACATCTGGTATGGAATTTGCACCCACTTGGAGGATGTAGCGGGCTTGGAATCTCTCCTATAACCCGTTCTCTCTTCAAATTTCTGGCTTTTGGATCCGGTACTGGAATGGAGCTCAGCAACATTCTCGTGTAGGGATGTGCAGGATTATCGAACACCTGTTCTATCGTTCCTACCTCAACGAGTTTTCCGAGGTACATCACCCCTACCCTGTCTGCCAGATACCTGACAACCCCCAGATCATGTGAGATGAAAAGGTACGTCAGGTTCCTCTCCCTCTGGAGGCTCTCAAGGAGATTTAAAACCTGAGCCTGAACTGAGACATCGAGAGCTGATGTTGGTTCATCCAGAACAAGAAATTCAGGATTCAAAGCTAAGGCTCTCGCTATCGCAACTCTCTGGCACTGTCCTCCGCTTATCTCATCGGGATACTTTTTTGCATGCTCTTCACTGAGCCCTACAGCCTCCAAAAGTTCAAGAACAGTTTCTTTAACATTTTCATGCCCGTATTCCCTCAGTGGCTCTGCTATGATCTCAAAGATCGTAAGTCTCGGATTCAGAGAGGAGTATGGATCCTGATAGATTATCTGCATCTTCGGTCTAAGCTCTTTAAGCTCCTGTTTGGATAATGCAGTTACTTCAATATCGTTGAAATACACCTTACCCCCTGTGGGTTCATAAAGTCTCAGGAGGGTTCTACCTGTTGTTGATTTTCCACTTCCACTCTCCCCTACGAGACCAAACGTTTCCCCATCTTTGATCCCAAATGAGACATCATCCACGGCCTTCAACCAGATAATCTTTTTCCGTATGAAGCCGTGAGTTATCGGAAAGTACTTCTTGAGATGCTCTACTCTAATCACTGGTCTTCACCTCCATAGAGATGGCATGCTACGAAATGACCGGGAGAATGCTCGTGAAGCTCGGGTTTCACATTTCCACAGATTCCCTTTGCATAGAAGCATCTCGGATGGAAGCGGCATCCGCTTGGTGGGTTAAGCAAACTCGGAACACTGCCTTTTAGAGGTTTAAGTGGTTTCTTTATCCTCGGATCTGGCACTACAGACAGCAATCCCTGGGTATATGGGTGGAGAGGATTTTCGAAGAGCTCCTCTGTGGGTGCGATTTCAACTATATTCCCAGCATACATTACCCCCACTCTGTCACAAACTTCAGCCACAACTCCCAGATCATGGGTTATTAACAGCACCGAGAAGTTATACTGATTTCTCAGATCAAGTATCAGCTCAAGAATTTGCTTTTGAATTGTTACATCCAGAGCAGTTGTTGGTTCATCTGCTATGAGGAGATAAGGATTTGAGGAGAGCGCCATGGCTATCATAATTCTCTGTCTCATTCCTCCGCTGAGCTCATGAGGGTAAGAATTCAAAATTCTCTCAGGATCAGAAAGCCCCACAGCCTTCAGCAGTTTTTTAGCATGTTCCTCAGCGCTTCTCCTGTCAAGGCCTTCATGCAGTTCTATGATATCAAGCATCTGATCTCTCACTTTAAACAGCGGATTCAATGAAGTCATTGGGTCCTGAAAGATTATGGATATCTTCTTCCCTCGTATTTTTCTCATCTCTTCCTCTGACTTTTCAAGTAAATTATCCCCTTTGAAGAGTATTTTTCCCGAAATTTCAGCATTTGGAGGTAGCAATCTTAAAATGCTCAACGCAGTTACACTCTTTCCACACCCAGTTTCTCCAACGAGGCCGAAGATTTCCCCTTCCCGTATGTTAAAGCTAACGCCGTTAAGAACTTTTGCAACACCCCAGAGAGTTTTAAAGTTGATGTAAAGATCATTTATCTCAAGGAGCTTTTTCATAGCAATCTCCTCCTGAGTCTGGGGTCTATAACCTCCCTAACAGCATCTCCAAGCAGGTTAAATGCCATGACAGTAATGAAGATGGCCAGACCCGGGAACACAGGATACCACCAGTAGTTGAGGAAGTAGTCCTTTCCTTCGCTAACCATGAGCCCCCAATCTGGCGTTGGTGGTTGAACTCCTAATCCGAGAAAGCTTAATGCCGCTGCCTCCAAAATGGCAGAACCCATATCCATGGTAGCCTGAACGATGAGAGGAGAGAGAGAATTTGGAAGGACATGCCTTATCATAATCTTCCAGTCGGATATCCCCATGGCACGTGAAGCCTCAACATAAGGGCGCTCTTTCACTGAGATAGCCATGCCCCTGGCCAGTCGTGTGTACCAAGGCCACCAGCTTATTGCGAGGGCTAAGATAGCGTTGATCATGCCCCTGCCAAGAGTTGTTGCAATGAGCAATGCAAGGAGAAGGGGAGGGAATGCGAGGAATATGTCTGTTATTCTCATTATAATCAAATCAACTTTGCCCCCGAAGTAACCGGCAATCAAACCGAGGGGAACCCCTATAAGCAGAGCGAGAAAAACAACAGAGAATCCCACTATTAATGATGTTCTTGTCCCGTAAATTACCCTGCTCAGTATGTCCCTTCCAAGATGATCAGTTCCAAAGGGATGCAATCTGCTGGGCGGCTGCAGGCGTTCTTTCAAATTGGGCTCTCCTAAAGCCTGATCTGGATATGGAGCCAAGATCGGTGCAAGGATTGCTATGATGATAAGAGCCACGATTATTGAGAGACCCACTATCGAGAGCTTATTCCTAAGCAGGATTTTAATTGTTTCTTCTTTCCTCATTTTTCTCCCTCACAGCTTTATTCTCGGATCAAGACGAACCTGAATAAGGTCAACAATTAGGTTGATGAATACATATGCCGTTGCTGCAATTATGGTAACTCCCAGAACTGCAGGATAGTCCATGCTCATAATTGCATATGCCGCATATCTTCCAAGGCCGGGCCAGTTGAATATGAGCTCAACGAGAAATGCCCCTATCAGAGTGTATGCAAATGAAAGTCCAACCGTTATTAAAGCAGGAGCTATGGCATTTTTCAGAGCGTATTTGAAGTATATCTTCTTCGGAGGCAGTCCATATGCCCACGCTGTTCTGATATAGTTCTCATTAAGCACCTCTATCATCATAGAGCGCACCTGTCTCGTTATGAGCCCCACGGGATACATGGCGAGTGTTACTGCAGGAAGTATCAGATGCTTCAGTGCATCCACAAATACAGGAAAGTTTCCAGTTATCAGCGAATCGAGCAGATAGAATCCCGTTATGACGTGGAGAGGATGCTCAAGCATTACGACGGTGCCCACCCTGCCGGCCAAAGGGAGGAGGCCGAGGTGCTTGAAGAAAATGAGCTGAAGAACTATTCCAAACCAGAAGGCCGGCAGGGAGACACCGCTTATTGCAAATATCCTGCTCAGATTATCAAGCCAAGAGTCCTTTTTAACAGCAGAATAAACCCCCAGAGGTATTCCAACGATTATAGCCAAGAATTCAGCTACCAGTATGAGCTCAAAGGTTGCCGTGAAAGCTGATTTTAAATCCGCCGCAACAGGGTTATGGGTTCTTATTGAAACCCCCAAATCCCCATGGAGGAGCGACCAGAGGTAATAGCCAAACTGCTTCAGAAGGGGATCATTCAGGTGAAGCTGTTCCCGAGCCTTTTCAATTGCCTCGGGAGTTGGATGAGCACCTACCCAGAGGGCGGCAGGATCAGAAGGTATCACTCTTGATATGAAAAATACAACCGTAACAACTCCAATAATAACAAAAACCGCCAGCACAAGCCTGTAAATGACATATTCTCTGAATTTCATGGCTGTCCCTCCATACAAAATAAAAGAAAGAAATCAGGCCTTGTGGAGTTCGTAAAAGAACACAACCTGTGGATATCCCGGGTTGTCTTTAAATCCTGTTATGCTCTTGTGGTAGACATAGACATCGTCTGGATTGTAGAAGAATATTGCAGGAGCATCCTCGATGAGCATCTGCTCTGCCTTCTTATACAGATCCGCGGCCTTCTCTGGATTGATACCCTCTAAAGTAACAGCCTCATCGATTGCTTTGTCAAACTCATCATTGCAGTAGTAGCATAGGTTGAAGTTTATTTCCTTCTCACAGTGGAACATGTTGAACAGGAAGTCGTATGGAGTCGGATAGGTTGGCCACCAGTACATCATGAGGATATCCTGAGCCTTTGTGGGGTCGCTCTTAGCCAGAGCCCACTGCTGCTCCCAGTTCATCGGCCTTATTTCCACATCGATACCAAGCTTCTTCCACTCCGCTTTTATAATCTCAGCGACTTTAGCTTCAGCCTGATCGCCCTGTGTATATGTTAACACGAGCTTAAATCCACCGTTTGGATAGCCAGCTTGAGCCAGCAACTGTTTGGCTTTGTCGATATTGTAGGTATATGTTTTCATGTCCTCGAAGTAACCCAGCATGCCCTTGGGAATTGGTCCCTTTGCAACTTCACCATATCCATGGAGGACATAATCGACGATATCTTTGTATGGAACAGCATAGCTCAGAGCCTGTCTGACAAGTTTATTGTTCAGAGGCTTCTTTTTGGTGTTAAAGAATGCGTAGAGTTCTTGATAGGAGGGAGTCTTATCAACTTTAACATTCGGATTATCCTTTAGCTTCGGAATATCATCGAGTGGTAGATCCCTTGTAATCTGAATCTCACCGCTTGTAACCATCTGTTCTCTTAGTGACGCATCTGGGACTATTTTTATCACAGCAAGATCAAATTGATCATCACTCCAGCCACCCCAGTAGTCATTGAATTTCTTAAGGACAATCTCGGTTTTGGGATTGTATTTATCAATCATATATGGTCCAGTTCCAGCGTCATGGCCTTCATTGAACCACTTCGCTATTGCTTTATCATCCCCGATCTTCGAGAGATATTTGCTATCCATTATGTATGCTCCATATGCCGATGAGGCTATCAGGGGCAGGTTTGCAGGATATTTGAGATAGAACTTGATGGTGTAGTTATCTACCACCTCGATTTTCTTAACAGGATCCCAGATAAAAGCGGGTCCAAGTCCCATTCTTATTGTTCTCTCAACAGACCACTTGACATCTTCAGCAGTCATGGTGTTTCCAGTATGGAATTTAACTCCCTTCCTGAGATGGAATGTCCATACAGTTCCATTCTCATTGCTTTCCCAGGAAGTGGCAAGCCAAGGTTTCAAGCCTTCTGGAGTATATTTTACAAGGCATTCGTACACGTTTGCTAAAACCACTATAGAATTGGAAAATTCTGTGCTTGGATCTAATGTTATCATTTCACTACCATAACCATAAATCACGACATTCGTTGTAGTTTTTTCAGATTTAGATGTGGAAGACGCCATAGTAGATTGTGTTTGAGTTTGCGTCTGTGTTGTTGAGGTATTTTCTCCACTTATACATCCACTGGCGACCACACCAAAGATGGCGATGGCCAGTATAAACAGAGAAAGTTCTTTTCTCACAATACCACCCCAGCTTTGTCGAATATCTTTCGGATTTTATCGTAATGTTTTTAATAGTTTAATAATATTTAATTGTATCTGTTCAATATCTTCAAATAAATGTGACCAATTTTATCAGATATGAGGTTACTAACCTTAACAGCAATAGGAGTATAATCTTGTCACCAACGAAAATTCATGAGCTGTGGGGTACTATAATTGAGATGAAGGTATTTAAACATACATCAGCCCCCGAATATAAAAATCAAAATGAAAAGAATTATATTATATCCACGATATTTTCTAAATGGTGATACTTATGGTGAAAAGGGTGCACATTTTTGATTGGCACAAAGAGAATGCAAAAAAAGTTGAGGAATTCGCTGGCTGGGAGATGCCAATTTGGTATTCAAGCATAAAGGAAGAGCACCTCGCAGTAAGAAACGGTGTTGGAATCTTTGATGTTTCACACATGGGTGAAATCTTCTTTAGAGGCAAAGACGCCCTAAAGTTCCTTCAGTATGTTACAACCAATGACATCTCAAGGCCTCCGGCAATAAGCGGAACTTACACGCTTGTCTTAAACGAACGTGGGGCCGTTAAAGACGAAACACTCGTTTTCAACATGGGGAACGACACCTATATGATGGTATGCGACAGCGATGCATTCGAAAAGCTCTACGCCTGGTTCACCTCAATCAAGAGAGCAGTTGAGCAATACACCGAGCTCGACCTTGAGATTGAAAATAAAACTTATGATTACGTTATGTTCTCAATTCAGGGACCAAAGGCAAGAGATTTAGCTAAAGACCTCTTTGGCATTGATATCAACGATCTATGGTGGTTCCAAGCCAAGGAGGTAGAGCTCGATGGAATAAAGATGCTTCTTTCAAGGAGCGGCTACACAGGAGAGAATGGATGGGAAGTTTACTTCGAAGATGCCAATCCCTATCACCCGGATGAAAGCAAGAGGGGTAAGCCAGAGAAAGCTTTGTATGTATGGAACAAAATCCTTGAAGCTGGGGAGAAGTACGGCATAAAGCCCGCTGGCTTAGGTGCAAGGGATACCCTTAGAATGGAGGCGGGTTACACGCTCTATGGCAATGAAACAAAGGAAAAGCAGCTTCTCAGCACAGATATTGACGAAGTTACACCACTTCAAGCCAACCTCGACTTTGCCTTATTCTGGGACAAGGAATTTATTGGAAAAGATGCCCTCCTGAAGCAGAAGGAGAGAGGGCTTCCAAGTAAGATGGTGCACTTCAAGATGATTGACAAGGGAATTCCAAGGGAAGGTTACAGGGTCTATAAGGATGGCAGGCTCATAGGCGAGGTCACAAGCGGAACGCTTTCACCGTTGCTTGGCATAGGCATTGGAATAGCCTTCGTCAATCCAGAATTTGCTCAGCCAGGTGTTGAACTTGAAGTAGAGATCAGAAGCAAAGTAAAAAAGGCCATAACACTGACCCCTCCATTCTATGATCCCAAGAAGTATGGGGCTTTTAGAGAGGAATGATTTTTTTCTTTTTACCTTACTGAATCATAGAGCGTTCTGAAAACAAAGTTTGTAATGCCAGAAGTTCTGAGATTTGGTGCGGGGGACGGGATTTGAACCCGCGAACCCCTACGGGACGGGACCCTGAATCCCGCGCCTTTGACCAGGCTCGGCAACCCCCGCTCAGCTAAAACTCCCAACTCCCTTTAAAAAACCTTTCGGGGAAAAGTTTATAAAGATGTAAAGTAAGCTTTACGTAAAGGAAACTTTACATGGTGAATAACATGGAAAGGTGGAAACTCATAGGATATGCTATTCCTGCAACAACAGCCCTTCTGCTTATAGCGGCTCTGTGGATTGGAAACATGGCGCTTTCCTTTGTAGTTTTGGCAGGTGCTATAGCCGCTGTATTCCTCTACTCAGAATGGCTCAGAAAAAAGGGAGAGGTTCTGAGTGACGAAAGAACGCTTCGTATTGAGGAGATGGCTTCGAGGAGAACGCTTCAGGTTCTGATACTCGTTCTTGCCTTCCTCGTTATTGCGCTATCTATCCTCTCAGAAAAGGAGGAGAGCCTGAGGAGTGCATACTACCTCTCTCTTGCCCTGATGGTTCTGGTTTCTCTCTTAAAGCTTTCACTGAAACATTACTATGCGAGGGTGATGTGAGTGAGACCCAGCTATGAAAGCCTGCTTGCACTTCTAACAGT
>CAZAPD010000091.1:0-3826 GCA_964487115.1 uncultured Thermococci archaeon
CCTCTTTTGGTGTGTAATAATGCTTAAATATTTTGTCTAAAGAATAGAAGCCGAAAATCGGTTGAGTTGGGTCTAGAATGTATTTTCTTTTGAATATCTTAAGCTCATGTACCAGAATGGGATGAATGAAAACTGGGGTAATTCCACCGGCATCTGTTTTCAGCTTTGCTCTTCTGAAGTATATTACACCTCTCTGAAGATCTATCTGCTTTATCTTTCTCCCATTTTTATCGGAGGTTATGAACTGAAGGTCGTTTATCTCAGATCCTCTAGCACCTGTCATAAGAGCAATAAGTGTGGCCAGTCTGAGTTTTTCTATTGTTATTGTAGGTCTCTTCGCCAGAAGAAGGGCAAGCCATTTGAGGGCCGTTTTTATTCTTTCTGGAGAAACAACTTTTTCCTGTTCCATATTTTGGTGAGTTTGAAGTTGCAGGAATTTAGATCTCATCGAGATCATTGAAATTTGGCTTCTGTAGAGATCAGGGTTAAATACTTCTTCTCCGAATATTCTGGTTAAGCTTACTCCATACTTCTCCCAAAATATCTTACTAAGTGCTTCTTTTGTGGATGTTACAACAACTCTAAATGTGTGGTAGGACTTACTCCTTCTGGGGTCTCTAATGTACTCGGAGAATACTCTGTAAATATCTTGAGCTGTGAGCTTTATTACTGGACTGTCCTCCGGAGGTCGGCCTTTTATTTTCAGGAGATACTCCATAAAGGTGTTTATGGCAAAGGATTTGTTCTGAAAGGTGCCAGGACTCAGTTGCTTTGAATTTTTGAGCTTTACAAGTTCCTCTTTATATTCATCTATGTCCCTGAGATCGAGGAGGATGTAATCATCAGCCAGTATCAGTCTTTGAGTTGATGTATGCGTACTGAATACTTTTCTCCTCATAATGCATGCACCTTACTAATATTTTCATAATTTTTATATGCTTTTATTCTTATAAATGTTGCTATTTTACATACAATAACCGATGACAGAAAGATTTTTAGTATGCTTATAGTCCAATATATTTAATATTTGCATTATTTTTTAATGAAAAATTTGTAAAAATGCATACTTTATTAGAAGAGATATGCAAAAAACGCATGCAAAATTAAAGGTGAAATGACACTCATCATTGGTGGGTATTTCAATCTCCTCTATTCAGTCTTTATTTCCGAAATGGAGTCTGATTAGGGAACTTCGATGCCATCGATTAAACCATATTATCATCCACGACTTTTCAGACATGATTGTGAAAAGGACTTATAAAATTTTGTTCTCAAAATCGAAGATTCCCCAGAAACTTTCTTTTCCCTAATTAATTAGTTGTAGGTGACATCTTTTTCCGTCCCCGATCTTTTTGCAAACTTAATCCAGTCAAACGCAGAGGTTGTAAAGAACCTTCTAACTGGCACTACTGTTAAGTTTTCCATGCTTGAATAACACACGATAATCCAAAACCCACAAAACTAAAATACTCCATCTGGTATTGTATATCTGGGTAAAGTGTCAGGTGGGATATCCATGGTTAGGGATAAAGCTGAGAAAATCCGGACTATTCTTAAGGGGCTTGAAAAGGGGACTAAAACTGAAGAAGCCGTTGAAACCTTCCGCGAGATTTTCACGAAGTTCTGGGGATTTAGTTATCAGGATGAGGACATAGAACGGGAGTATCTTGATAGCTTTATTGAAGAAAACACCGGGATTTTGAAAGTTATTGCTATTACTGAACCTGAGGAGGGGGCCGAGTTCTTTGTGATCTATGGCGAGACCTGGAGTGACACCGTGAGATACCGTCAGAGGTTGATAAAAAGACTCTTGGAGTTTACAGGTTCTCTAGGACTTGACTTTGCAAACTTCGTTCTCATCCTTGATATCAAGAAATCAACTAACGGTCCCCGCAAGTTCTGGAAGCTCATCGTGCCCGTTTATCAGAGGCATCTCGAAAGCACGAAACTCAACATCTACACTATCGATCCGGAGGATAAGAAGCTCAGGACTCTTGCGTGGAACCTGGCTCAGGTTGCAGAAGAACTTGAGAAGAAAAAGAAAGTGCCCCCAGCCAGTGAAATCAGGGCCCTGATAAATGAACACATGCTCGTACAGCCATTAACAGAGCAGTTCTTTGAAGACTACAAGAGATACTACTTGAAACTCAAGGATTGGATAAAGGCACATTATGGGAACGCCCTGAGAAATGCCTGTCCGGAGGACTACCTGTCAACTGTTGATGAATCCGTGAAAGTTTCCAGGGATAAGGCAGAGGAGATATTTGTTGAGAGGGCTGCCAAGACCTTCACGCATACTTTCTTCAACAGACTCATGTTTGTCTATTTCCTTCAGAAAAAGGGATGGATAGTTGATAAGGAAACCCTTAGAAAAGAGCTCCAGGAAAAAGTTGACGTTAAGAACTTTGTTAGATGGCTTCTGGAGCAGCATGGGGATCAGGGGGGCAACTTTTATGGGGACTACCTGAGAGTCCTGTTCCTCTACGCGATGAACAGTCCGAGAAGAGACTGGGCCAGGCTTAAAACTCCGGATATCAAAGAAACCCTTTCGAAAATACCTTCGCCCACTGTTAGAGACGTCTTCCTCTACGGTGTTCCCTACTTTAACGGCGGTCTCTTCAGTCCCGTTAAAATGGAAGGCGTGAACCTGGATGAAATAGTGACCGAGATTAACGATGGCCTGCTCAGGAGGATAATAGTTGACTTCTTCGAGGGCTACAACTTCACCGTTACCGAGGAGACCCCCTACGAGGTTGAGGTGGCCGTTGACCCGGCCATGCTCGGTAAGATCTATGAGTCCCTCATTGCAGAGGAGGAAAAAGCTGGGGAGGAAGAGGAAAGGAGAGCCTCAGGAATATTCTACACCCCAAGGGCAGAGGTTGACTTCATGTGCAGGATGGCCGTTTACCAGTACCTCCGCAGGAATGCTGGGGTCAAGGAGGAGCTCGTGAGGGAGTTCGTCTTCACGCCTGCTCACGAGTGGAAACCAGGGAAGCTGTCGTGGGGAGAGATTGAGGAGTTTGAAAAAGCTCTCAACGAGGTCAAGATTGTTGACCCAGCCGCTGGAAGCGGTGCGTTCCTCGTTGGAATGTACCACCTCCTTATCGAGCTTCACGAGAAGCTGACTGAGGACAGCAAGGCGACCTACAAGAAGAAGCTTGAGATAATCAGGGACAACATCTACGGCGTTGACATCAAAGAATGGGCGATAAGAGTTGCAAAGCTCAGGCTGTGGCTGGCCCTCATAGAGGAAGAGGAGAGACTCCCAAACGAGCCGATTCTACCCAATCTTGAGACAAAGCTGACGGTTGGAGACTCCCTCGCACCGCCGCACTTCGTCCTCAAGGTCGGTGGCAGGAAGAAGGTCATTGAGATACCCCTTGCCAAGTTCCGCGAGGGGCTCAAGCTTCTGGGGGCAAGGAGGGGTGCCAGCGAGGCCATAGTAGCCTACAAAGGGCTCGTGAGAAAGTACTACATGGGCGAGAAGATAGACGGCAAGCCTGTAACGCTCAGGGACATAGAGAAAGCTAAGTGGGGAGTTCTCCAAGAGTTCCTTGAGATAGCCCTCGAAGAGGAGCTGAAGGCCAAGGAGAAGAAGGAAATTAAACTGCTCCTTGAGGCGGTGAAGAAAGAAGACTTCTCCGCCCTTGAGAAGCCTCCGTTCATCTGGGAGCTTGACTTTCCCGATGTCATGCTTGAGAAGAAGGGCTTTGACATCGTGATAGCGAATCCGCCCTATGTGAGACAGGAGAAGATTTACCCGGAGTACTACGATTTAGCGGAGTTCCAGATGCTCCCCAAGAAAGAGCAGGAGAAGCTCAAGAGG
>CAZAPD010000092.1:0-17712 GCA_964487115.1 uncultured Thermococci archaeon
GGCAAGTTTAGGGAAGTCTTCGAGAAGATAGTGGAGGTTTGTAGGGATGTTCAACGTTTATGAATTTTTTAATAAAATCTCCTCGCTTAATCCTAAGATAAGATTGGATGCAGGACAGCCAGATATAAGGGTGGATGAAAGGATAATAGAAGAAGCCGTGAGCTCTTTAAAGAGAGGCGAAACGGGCTATACTAAAACCCCCGGCTTAGATGAGCTTAGGGAGAAGATAGCAGAGGTTGAGAGTGTTGAAAAAGAGAACGTAATAGTCGGCAACGGCTCAAAGATTTTAATTGCTTCGCAGATTTTAAGGGCTAAGCGGGTTGGAATAATTTCCCCTCACTGGCAGGCTTATGAGAGCATAGCTAAGGAGTTTGGGAAAGAAGTTAAAATCTTTAAGACTTCCCTTGAAGAGGAATGGGAGCCAAGGATAGAAGGCTTAGATGTTGATTTACTCATTCTAAATTATCCAAACAATCCAACGGGAAAAATTCTGCCAAGAGAAAAGCTCAAAGAAATCTTTGAGGTTGCCAAGGATGAAAATGTAAAAGTTTTAGCCGATGAAATTTACTCTGACATAGCTTTTAAACCCTTCACACCGGCAAGGGAGCTTTACGACAATATTGTGACCATTAAGGGCTTCTCAAAGCTCTTCTCCATGACAGGATTTAGATTAGGCTATGCAATAGCACAAAGAGAAGATATTAAAGCTATGCAGAAGTTTTTAGAGGCAACGACAACTTGTGTTCCAATCTTCATTCAAAGGGCTGGAGTTAAAGCGCTGGAAATTAGAGAAGAGGTCAAAAAGAGAGTTGTCAAAATCTACGAGGGGAGGGTAAAACTTGCCTCAAGAATTCTGAAAGGCTTTGAATTTTACGAGCCCGATGGAGCGTTTTACCTCTTCGTTAAAACGGGAACCGATGGTCTTAGCTTTGCTGAAAAGCTCTTAGAAAAGGGTGTTTCCGTTTTTCCAGGGATTGCTTTTGGAGATTATAGAGATTTTATCAGAATTTCGTTGGTAAGTTCAAAGCTTGAAGAGGGACTTAAAATAATTAGGGAGGTTAAGCTATGCGCATCGGAATAATAGGCTATGGGAAGATGGGGAGGCTGTTTGCCAAAGAGTTCAGCACAAAGCATGAAGTTGGAATTTACTCAAGGCATGGAAAGGAGATTGAGTTTAAGCTGTTTGGCTCAATAGAGGAGCTTTTTGAATGGGCAGATGCTATTATTGTTGCTAAGTCTCTTGAAGAGACGCCTCAAGTTTTAGAAACGCTTGCAAAATTGAGCGAAAAAAGCGAGGAGAAGGTTATTTTTGACATCTCGACATTCAAGAAAGACGTGATAGAGATTTATAAAAGATTCCCGGAGAGCGTCAAGGTCTGCAGCGTTCATCCGATGTTCGGAGCTGGGGCTAAGGGCTTTGAAGGGAGAAGGTTCATAGTAATTCCAGTTGAGGGAAAGGAAGAAGACATGAATCCGGTGATAAATCTTTTCAAGGAATTTAAAGCTGAGGTCTTCGTTGCAGATGCAAAAACTCACGATGAGATGATGAAAGTTGTTATTGGAATTCCATACTTCATTGGCATCTCATTCCTAAGCTTCCTCTCGAAATTCGAGGGAGTTGAAAACTTTGGAGGCACATCCTTTGAGTATTTGACCACTTATGCAAAAGCCGTGTTGAATGACTCATCAGAGTTCATTGAGGAGGTTCTGTTGTTTTCTTCTGATATGATAGAAAAGTTCTTGAAATCTGCTGAAGATGATATCCCTATCAATATGCTCAAAGAGAGATATAGTGGTGAGATTAAAGAGAGTTATGGAAGATTCTACAAGGTGTTAAGATGCTTATGGGCTTGATTGGCAGGTTAAGTATCAAATGACACAAAAAGTTATATATTATCAGTAGATATTCCTTTGGGTGAGATAATGACAAAAGGAAAAATGAGTGTTGCAAAAGCGGTAAGGGATGCTGTTCTCTCCCATCCGGCAATTAGAGAGTGTTTAATTTTGGATGTTATAAACTACAGTGCTTTGGCAAGGATTATCTTAAAAGAGTTAGAGAAGAAAAATATCAAAACCTCTACCGGGGCAGTAAAGATGGCTTTAATAAGGATTGGAGAAGAACTGAAGAAGGAGAGGGCGTTCTTTGAAAAAAGAATTAAGAATGTGGTTGCAAAAACAGTTATTGAGCTTCAATCTGACTTAACAGTGATAACAGTTAAAAAACGAACCGTTTTAGATAAAATTGGCGGACTCTCAAAGATAATGGAAAATGCAAGGTTTTTCCAGCTCACTCAAGGTGTTGAAACATTCACGTTTGTTATCTCAAGCGAAGAGAAAGACAGGATCATCAGTACTCTGGGGAGGGAAGATATAGTTGATCTAATCGAACAGCAAACTGCCATAGTTTTGATAAGCCCGGAGGAGATCATTGAAACTCCGGGATTTGTTGCATTTGTGACTTCTGCACTCTCTTCAAGTGGGATAAATATAACACAGGTTATATCATGCCACAAGGACACTATATTTGTCGTGGATAGAAAAGTGGCACCTAAGACATATCGGATTCTTGAAGAACTTATCCTCGAAATGAGAGAGGGTTAAAGTACCCTCTTCCCATATATCCTGCAAAATGCATGTTGGAGGAGGGAGAGAGGGTTATATGTCAGTGAGATAGCATAGGATTGATATGAGGAAGTGTAAAAAAGTAGTGTATTCTTAAATTGAATGTCTTCTTTAGCTTGTTGTTACATTTATAACATTTTTTGTTAATTTT
Organism: uncultured Thermococci archaeon; assembly: GCA_964487115.1. Taxonomy (GTDB): domain Archaea; phylum Methanobacteriota_B; class Thermococci; order Thermococcales; family Thermococcaceae; genus Thermococcus. The sequence goes on from CAZAPD010000092.1 coordinate 2,774, forward strand.
GACATATTAATTACAAAAAATATATAAAATGTTCTTTTTATCCAAGTTCAGGTGATTCCCATGAGGGTGGTTTTAGCATACTCCGGGGGTTTAGATACCTCTGTAATACTTAAGATGATGCAGGAAAAGCTCAATGCGGAAGTAGTCACCGTTACGGTTGATGTAGGGCAAAAGGACAATTTTGAAGAGATTGAAAAGAAGGCGCTTAAGCTTGGAGCTGTTAAGCATTATACAATTGATGCCAAGAAAGAGTTCGTGGAGGATTACGTGTTTAAAGCGGTGAAGGCAAATGCGCTATATGATGGGGTTTATCCTTTGGCGACGGCTCTCGCCAGACCATTAATAGCCAAAAAAATCGTGGAGATTGCCAAAAAAGAGAAGATAGATGTCATAGCCCATGGATGCACCGGAAAGGGTAATGATCAGGTTAGATTTGATTTAGCAGTTAAAGCACTATACCCTGATGTTAAGATAATCGCTCCGGTGAGGGAGTGGGGATTAACAAGAGACTGGGAAATGAAGTATGCTAAGGAACATGGAGTACCTGTTAAAGACAAAATCTACAGTATAGATGAAAATCTCTGGGGCCGCTCAATAGAAGGTGGTATCTTAGAGGATCCTCTTAAGGAGCCCCCAGAAGAGGTATTTGAATGGACGCTTCCCCCTGAAAAAACTCCAGAAAAGCCAGAGTATCTTGAAATTGAATTTGAAAATGGTGTTCCTGTGGGGGTCAACGGCAAGAACATGGAAGCTGTAGACCTTATAGAAACTCTGAACTTTATAGGTGGAAAGCATGGAATAGGGAGGATTGACCATATAGAGAACAGAGTTGTGGGAATAAAAAGCAGAGAGGTGTATGAGGCTCCTGCAGCTGTGCTGATAATAACTGCTCACAAAGACTTAGAGAAACTTGTTTTGACAAAATGGGTTACAGAGTTTAAGGAGATGGTTGATTCCAAATGGGCATGGCTGGTTTACAGTGGTTTGTGGTTTGAGCCACTTAAAGAGGCCTTGGATGCATTTATAGACACTGTAGAAATTAAGGTGAATGGAATAGTAAAGATGAAGCTCTATAAGGGCAACGCCATGGTGATTGGCAGAAGTTCTGAAAATTCACTCTATGATACAAAGCTCGCTACTTATGAGAAATTCAGTACTTTTGATCAAAAGCTTGCGGTTGGTTTTATTGAGCTCTTTGGATTGCAGAGTGTTTTGGCATATGCTATAAGGGGTGAACCTCAATTAACAAGTTCTGAAATTCAATCAACTCTTAAAAAAGCGATCAGCAAGCAGTGGTGATTCCATGTATAGAAAAGAATTACTGGGTGAAGCCAACATTCAGATTTTAAATTATATTTCTTCAATGGAAGAGGATAGAGAGATTGTGGGAGAAATACTGGAATGCCTAATCGCCCATGTTAAAACGCTAAGCACACAGGGTTTAATCCCTGTAGAGGAAGGGAAAAGGATACTTAGGGAACTTGAAAAGCTTTCAAAAGATCCATCTGTCCTGCATTCATTAAATGCGGAGGATATTCATGAAGCTGTCGAGATTTATCTAAAAGAAAAGCTCGGAGAGAATGAAGGATATTTAGCCTTAGGAAAAAGCAGAAATGACCATGTTTCAGCAGCTTTGAGACTAAAAACAAAGAAGATTCTAATTGAACAACTAAAAGAGTTGATGAATCTAAGGAGAATTCTTTTGGAAAAAGCAGAAAAGCATATATGTACAATAATGCCAGCCTTTACCCATCTACAGCCAGCACAACCTTCGACTTTTGCCCACTATCTTTGTTACATAGAAGAGGTCTTAGCTGATTATACAAAATCCTTGTTCTTTGTCCTCGGGATAGTTGATGAATCCCCCTTGGGAGGAGGTGCGGTTGGTGGAACAAGCGTTCCCTTAGATAGAGAAGCACTGGCTAATGAGCTTTTTAGCGGAATAGTGCTCAATTCAATAAAGGCAACAAGCAGCAGGGATTTTCTAAGTATCGCATCATCAATGGATGTTAATTTATCTGTATTTTTATCACGGATAGCCGAGGATATTGTCATTTTCTCAACACCTCAATTTGACTATTTGGTTTTACCCAAAGAGCACTTGGCGACGAGTAGTATGATGCCCCAAAAGAAGAACCCGGTGACTATGGAGATAGCGAGAGCTTGGGGCTCTGAAAGCGTTGGACATCTAACGGCTTTGTTAGGAATCCTAAAAGCCCTTCCAACTGGTTACAATTTGGATATGCAGGAGGCAAATAAACATGCATTAGTAATCTTAAAGAAAACTCTGGAAACTCTAAAAATCTTTTCAGACTTCTTCAAAAAGGTTGAAGTCAATAAGAAAAAGTTGTTGATGGATGCAAAGATTTTTCCAATTTTAGCAACTGATATAGCTGAAAAGATCTCTCTAAAGAGCGGAAAGCCCTATAGAGAAGTTTATGGGGAGATTGCAAAGCTAATAAGAGATTCTAATAATGTCGAAGAATTCTACACCAAAGTTGAAGAGCTTTATGAAATCAGAGCAAACTTGGAAGAAGGAATTAAGAAGCCTGTTCTGGGTTCTCCAGATCCAGATAAGATTAAGGAATACATTAAGCTGGCAAAAAAGAGTCTCAAAGAAGATTCTTCTAAGCTAAGTGAGGTGATTCAATGCAGCCTTCTTTAATCGCAAAATTTAAAAATCCCGAGTGCTCCAATTGGCAAGGGCACTTGTCAAGCTTGATCTTGGAAGATGGTACTGTTTTTAAGGGCAAAGGCTTTGGAAGTGAAGGAATAAAATATGGAGAGGTTGTTTTCACAACTGGAATGGTAGGTTATCCAGAGTCGTTAACTGATCCTTCTTACAAGGGGCAGATTTTAACCATGACTTATCCACTAATCGGAAACTACGGTGTTCCAAGCAAAGAAATAAAAGAAAACGGTGTTCCTATTCACTATGAATCAGATAAAATACAAGTCGAAGGATTCGTAATTTCAAAGCTCATGAAAAGCAATCATTGGGCAAGTGAAAAGAGTTTAGATGAATGGTTCAAAGAAGAGGGTATTTCTGGAATAGAAGGAATTGACACAAGGGCTTTAGTGAAAAAAATAAGGGAAAAAGGAGTCATGATGGGGGCTCTGGTTGTAGGAGATTATGAGCTTGATGAAATTATGGAGAACGTGAAAAAGCTGAGCTATGATGAGATGAATTTCATAGATAAAGTTACTCCAAAGGAGATAATCCTTCATGAGCCTGAAAACTCCAATAAGAGTATTGTTGTAGTTGATTGCGGTGTTAAATATGGAATTCTAAGGGAGCTTTTGAAAAGGGGGTTTAGAATAATAAGAATTCCCTATTATTACGACCCAATCGATGTCTTAGAAGAGTTCAATGCGAATGGAATTTTATTTAGTAATGGTCCCGGAAATCCTGCATTGCTTAAAGACCTGATAAAAAAAGCTCAAGAAGTTATTGAGTACAACATTCCAACGATGGGCATTTGCTTAGGAAGTCAGATACTCTCTTTAGCAGATGGTGGAGAAATTTACAAGCTTAAGTATGGACATAGGGGAATTAACAAACCGGTTAAAGACTTAAAAAGTGGAAAAGCTTTTGTAACAACTCAGAATCACGGATATGCTGTGAAAGCTCAAAGTCTAAACGAGTTTAAAGTTTGGATGATCAATATAGATGATGGAAGTGTTGAGGGAATTTACCATCCAAACAAACCTATAATTGCTACTCAATTTCACCCTGAAGCATCCCCGGGTCCCTTGGACTCAACATGGATTTTTGATGTTTTTTCAAAAATGGTTAAAGGTGAGACTCATGGTTTCTAAGGTTCTTGTTCTGGGCTCTGGAGCAATAAAAATTGGTGAAGCGGCTGAATTCGACTACAGCGGAAGTCAGGCTTTAAAGGCTTTAAAAGAAGAAGGCATAGAAACGATTTTAATCAATCCAAATGTCGCAACAATTCAAACCAGCCATGAGATGACAGACAAAGTTTACCTCCTCCCGCTTGATATCAAATTTGTGGAGGAGGTTATAAAGAAAGAGAAACCTGATGGAATTTTGTTAGGCTTTGGAGGTCAAAGTGCTCTATCTTTGGGTGTAGCTTTACATGACTCTGGAATTTTAGAAAAGTATAATATCAAAGTTCTTGGGACGCCTATAGAGGGAATAAAAAAAGCTCTGGATAGAGAGAAGTTTAGGGAAACAATGATCAAAAATAATCTCCCAATACCTCCAAGTAAAGCCGCTAAAAGCGTTGAAGAAGCTCTAAAAGTGGCTCAGGAGATAGGATTCCCAGTCATGGTTAGGGTTAGCTTTAACTTAGGTGGAAGGGGATCCTTTGTCGCTTGGAATGAAGAGGAGTTTAAGGGATATATAGTCAGGGCTTTTGCACAAAGTGAGATTGGTGAGGTTTTGGTAGAGAAGTACCTAAAAGGATGGAAAGAGATAGAGTTTGAGGTTGTTAGGGATAAAGATGGAAATGCTGTTGCCGTAGCGTGCTTAGAGAACTTTGATCCAATGGGAATTCATACAGGGGATTCCATAGTTGTTGCTCCTTCTCAAACTTTAACAAATAGGGAATATCAACTCTTGAGGAGTGCAGCCATAGAAGTAGCGGAAGCTATAGATCTTATTGGAGAATGTAATGTTCAATTAGCCTTAGATCCCAGATCAGAGGAGTTCTACATAATTGAGACAAATCCAAGGATGAGCCGCTCATCTGCTTTAGCAAGCAAGGTAACGGGTTATCCCTTAGCCTATATTGCAGCAAAACTTGCTTTGGGCTATACCCTGGATGAGCTCTTAAATGGGGTAACTGGGGTTACAACCGCTTTATTTGAGCCGAGCTTGGATTACGTTGTTGTTAAAATGCCGAGGTGGGATTTAGAAAAGTTCGAGAACGCGAAGAGGAAAATAAACACCGAGATGAAGAGCATTGGAGAGGCCATGGCAATAGGAAGGAACCTTCATGAGGCTTTTCAAAAAGCTATTAGGATGGTGGGCATGGAGCTTATAGGAAAGTACTATGAGAGCGAAGAGTCGTTGGAAAAAGTTATGGAGAGGATCAAAAATTACGAACCCTACATGCCTATGCATATTGCAAAAGCCCTGAAATTGGGAGCAAGTGTTGATGAGATTCACGAGATTACTGGGATAGACAAGTTTTACCTCTACATAATCGAAGATCTCGTTAAAATTGCAGAAGCCCTGAGAAATCCAGATGAGGAAACAATAGGAGAAGCCAAAAAGCTTGGATTTAGTGACGGTCAGATAAAGGCTCTATCTAAAGGTAGCATTAAAGAATCAATTCCATTTGTCAAGCAAATAGATACATTGGCCGGAGAGGTTCCAGCAAGGACGAATTATCTATACATGACCTATGATGCACAAGAAAACGATATCCCCTATACAGAAAAGCCAAAGGTTCTGATTTTGGGAGCAGGTGTCTTTAGGATTGGGGTTAGTGTAGAGTTTGATTGGGCAGTTGTGAACTTTGCAAACGCTGCAAAAAAGAGAGGTTATGAAGTTATCGTGCTCAATTATAACCCTGAAACAGTTTCAACAGATTGGGATATTAACGATAAGCTTTACTTTGAGGAGATAACCCTTGAGAGGGTTATGGACATCTACAAATTTGAAAAGCCCACCGGTGTCGTTGCCTTTGCAGGAGGACAGCTTGCAAATTCCTTAGCTAAAAAACTTGAGCAAAAGGGAGTTAAGCTTTTGGGAACGAGGGGAACGAGTGTAGATATAGCTGAAAACAGGGCTAAGTTCTCCAAACTCCTCGAAGATTTAGGAATAAAGCAGCCATCCTGGATCGAAGCTAAGACTATTGGGGAAGTCTTGGCTTTTGCTGACGAAGTAGATTATCCTTTAATGATAAGACCGAGCTATGTTTTAAGCGGAACCGCTATGAAAGTTGCATACAATGAGAAAGAGCTGAGAGAATATCTCTCCTTAGCGGCAAAGGTATCTCCAGAGCACCCAGTGGTGGTTTCAAAATTCTTAGATGCCATGGAAGCTGAAATAGATGCTGTCTCAGATGGAAAAAGGGTAGTTGGAGTTACATTGGAGCACATAGAAAAAGCAGGAGTTCATAGTGGAGATGCCACGATGGTAACGCCTTATCGCTATCTAAAACCCAAGCAAGTTAAAAAGATGCAGGAAATCGCTTTAGAGCTTGCTTTGGCTTTGGAAATTAGGGGGCCATTCAACATACAGTTTTTGGTTAATGATGATGTCTACGTTCTTGAGCTAAACTTGAGGACCAGCCGTTCTATGCCCTTCTCAAGCAAATCAAGAGGCGTAAATTTAATGGAGTTAGCGGCTCAAGCAGTCTTCGATGGAAAACTCTCCTTAGGAAGTGAGCATGAATATTATGAGATTCCAGCAAAGGCTTTCGCTGTTAAGAGTCCTCAATTCTCTTGGTCTCAGCTTCAAAATGCTTATCCTTTCTTAGGACCGGAAATGCGCTCTACCGGGGAAGTCGCAAGTTTGGGATTTGAATTTGAGGATGCCCTGTTAAAGAGCTGGCTCTCAGTGAAGCCAAACAGGATGCCAAGGTTGAACATTTTAGTCTATGGCTATGACAAAGACGTATCAACATTATTGGAAACTGCAAAACTCCTTGAAAGCTTGGAATATAGTGTTTTCACCTTGGAAGACAGCTTAAGCTATGGAAATGCTTTGAGCAAAGAAAAAGCTGTAGAACTGGTGAAACTAAGCGAGATTGACCTGATTATAACCTCTGGCTATGCAAAGGAGAAGGATTACTTCATTAGGAGGGCGGCAGTTGATTTAAACGTTCCGATAATCTTGGATGCAAACCTGGGTTATGAGCTTTCAAAAGCTTTCGCTTGGGCAAAAAAGAACTGTTTTGAGGTTAAAGAACTTTCTGAGTATTACGGTCCAAAATTGCAAAGAGTCGTTAGCAAGCCTTTGGAAGAGTTCGTTTAATGGCTCTTTACATTTACCAAATCTTTCTTGCATCGTGATATGACATACTGGAATGTACAGAAATTTTTTTGGAATAATAGTACAAAAACCAAATATTATTCGTATTCAGTAAAATTTAAGAAAAGCTTTTCGAAAAATATTGAATTTTACCGAAAGATTTATATACTCTCTTTATATCGTCTATATCCGGTGGTGCCTATTAAGAAAGACTCAAATACAGATACTGGACTCGACTCTAAGGGAAGGGGAGCAATCCCCAAAGGTCAACTTTACCTCCCAGCAAAGATTAAGGATAGCGCTGGCATTGGATGATTTTGGTGTAGATTTTATCGAAGTAGGGCACCCAGCCGTTAGTAGGGATGTTTTGGAAGGTATAAAACTAATAGCTAACCAAGGATTGAAAGCAAACCTCCTAGCACACTCAAGAGCCTTGAGAGGGGACATAAACTTAGTTCTGGACACAAATGTAAACTGGATAGGAATATTCTTCTGCCTCTCAAATGCCTGCCTTCAAAAGCGCTTCAATGTAACTCTTGAGCAGGCTTTAGACAGAATTGAGAATGCTATCCTTTATGCCAAAGATCATGGCTTAAAAGTGCGCTTTACCCCTGAAGACACCACAAGAACGGAGTGGGAAAACCTTGAGAGGGCTTTAAGCTTGGCGAAAGAACTTAAAGTCGACAGAGTAAGCATAGCAGATACAACTGGAAGCGCTCACCCGCTCTACTTCTACGAGCTCGTTAGAAGAGTAGTTAGCTTTGGCATTCCAACCAACGTCCACTGCCACAACGATTTGGGCTTAGCTTTAGCAAATGCAATGATGGGCGTTGAAGCTGGAGCAACGTTAGTGGATGCAACGATAAATGGCATAGGAGAGAGAGTGGGAATAGTGGATTTAGCCCAAATTTCAACGATTCTCTATTACCACTACGGAATCAAGCACTACAAGCTTGAAAAGCTCTACGAGTTGAGCCAGATAATTCAAGAAATAACTGGAATTAGAGTGCAGAGGAATTGCCCGATAGTTGGAGAAAACGCCTTCATACACAAAGCTGGCTTGCATGTTTCCGCCGTGATAAAAGACCCCATGTTTTACGAGTTTTTACCGGCAGAGATCTTTGGAAGAGAGAGGGCGATTTATTTGGACAAATATGCAGGAAGGGACTCGATAAGATTCTACTTGGAAAAAATGGGAATTAGAGATGAAGGAATTGCCGAAAAACTGCTCAGCATTGTGAAGAACTCTCAGGAAGTCTTCACGCCAGAAAGGCTTCTTGAAGAGGCAAGAAAAATGGGGGGAGTAGAATGACAATTGTTGAAGAGCTATTGAATGCAAAAGCTGGAGAGGCTGTGATAAGGGAAGTTGATTTAATTTACGCCCATGACGGAACGATGCCTCTAATCATTGAATCTTTTAGAAAGACATTCACAAAAGTAAGAAAACCCGATAGAGCTTTCATTTTCTTTGACCACGTTTATCCAGCACCAACTGTGAAAATAGCAAATCTGCAGAGAGAGATTAGAGAATTTGCAAGGGAACAGGGAATTAGAATATTCGAAGGCTACGGTATCTCCCACCAAGTCGTTCCAGAGGATGGCCTATTAGAGGGGGCAAAAATAATCATTGGAGCGGATTCACACACGCCAACGTTAGGTGCCTTTGGAGTGTTTGCCGTTGGAATGGGGGCAACAGATACTGCCATAGCTTTAGGATTAGGCAAAACTTGGTTCAGAGTTCCGGAAAGCGTTAGAGTAAACCTCGAAGGAAGATTAGGCAAAAATGTTATGGCAATGGACTTAATGCTTCACTTGATTGGATTGCTGAGGGGCTTTGACATGAACTACAAGGCCTTAGAGTTCTTCGGAAATCTTGACTTTTCAATTGACGAAAAAATGACAATAGCAAACTTCAGCGTTGAGACAAATGCAAAGACAGCTATTTTAGACAACGGGACCTTCAGTGGAGATGGGGATTACTTGAGGGAAATTACAATAGAGCTCGGCCAAATTGAACCATTAGTAGCTCTACCACACCACCCAAGCAATGTTGAGAGAGTTGAGAGGGTCAAAAGAAAGATTGACCAAGTTTTCATAGGCTCATGTACCAACGGAAGGCTTGAGCAACTTAGGAAAGTGGCAGAAATCCTTGAAGGCGAACAGGTTAGTGTGAGAACCTTTATAGGGCCAGCATCAAGGAAGATTTACCTCCAAATGATAAAAGAAGGAATTATGCAAAGGCTGATTGACGCAGGAGTTACCCTTCTCCCTCCCGGATGTGGGCCCTGCTTGGGAAGGCACATGGGAGTAGCCGGAGATGGAGAGGGAATCCTGAGCACAACCAACAGGAACTTTAAAGGAAGGATGGGTTCTCCAAACGCTGAAATCTATCTTGCCAGCCCTGTTACTGCAGCGGTGAGTGCAATTTATGGCGAGATAACGAATCCGGAGGATGTGCTATGAGGGTGTGGAAATTTTGGGATAATGTTTCAACTGATGAGATAACCCCCGGGAGATACAACTTAACTAAAGACCCACAAGAATTAGCCAAAATAGCGTTCATAGAAGTTAGACCAGAGTTTTCTCAAAATGTAAAACCAGGAGATGTAATAGTGGGTGGAAGGAACTTTGGAATTGGTTCATCGAGGGAGTCAGCCGCTTTGGCATTGAAAGCCTCTGGAATAAGTGGAATTATCGCAAAGTCCTTTGGAAGGATATTTTACAGGAATTGCATTAACTTGGGCATTCCTCTCTTAATTGGCGACACGGATTGGCTGAACGATGGGGATGAGGTTGAAGTCGATTGGAAACGGGGAATTGTAAGAAAAGGTGACGAAATAAGAAAGTTTAAGCCATTGGATGGCTTCCTCTTCGAGATAGTTGAGAGCGGTGGAATAATTGAATACGTGAGAAGGAGGGGAGACCTGTGTATAGAGTAGTGGTCATTAAGGGAGACGGCATTGGCATTGAAGTTACAGAAGCTGCGATGGAGGTCATAAGAGCTGTAACCGATAAAATAGAGTTCGTTGAGTTTGAGGGTGGCTTTGAGGTATTCAAAAGATATGGAGTCCCAATAAGAGAGAATGACTTGGAAGAGATAAGGAAAATGGATGCAGTTTTATTTGGAGCAACATCAACACCTTTTGACGTTCCAAACTACAAAAGCTTAATCATAACGCTTAGAAAGGAACTCGGCCTTTATGCTAACCTAAGGATCATCCCCGATTTGTGGAATGATAGAGAAATCTACATCGTTAGGGAAAACAGCGAAGGCCTTTACTCTGGTGTTTATAGATCTACAGATGAAAGGACAATAGATTTCAGAATAATAACAAGGGGAGGAGCTGAAAGAATAGCAAGATTTGCCATAAATTTGGCAAAAGAGAAAGGAGAGAAGATTACTTTCGTCCATAAAGCAAATGTCCTAATGGGTGACAGGTTCTTTAGGAAGATCGTCTTAAGTTTAGCTGAAAAGGAAGGAGTCGAGGTTAGAGAGAAAATTATAGATTCCTTCACAATAGAACTCGTTAGGAATCCATGGAGTCAGGGGATTATTTTAACGGAAAATCTCTTTGGCGACATTCTATCGGACTTAGCAGCTATTCACGCAAGGAGTATTGGAATTGTTCCCTCTGGGAACTATGGTGATGATATAGCTCTATTTGAGCCTATTCACGGAACTGCACCTGACATAGCTGGGAAGGGAATAGCTAATCCAATTGGGGCTATTTTGAGCGGTGCCATGCTTTTGGATTATCTGGGTTTGGATGGTGGAGTAATCTGGAACGCTGTCAAAAATTATGTGAATAAAGGCAATTTAACACCGGATTTGGGGGGAAATGCAATGACTGAGGATGTTGTGTATGGGATAATCTCGGAAATTGATGACCAAGAGATTGACCCCGTAGAATGGGATGAGCTCTGGATTGATGAGATAAGGATTAATACTCTCCCAACTTTATTCATGAAATGATGTTATATTTAGCACAAAATTTAGAAATTTAAAATTAAACGTTACAAAAAAGATTTAAATCTTCCAAATGTCATGGGCATTGAAAACATAAATGACGGAGGTGGAAAAGAATGGTCGAATGTCCTGTTTGTGGAGCTGAAATAGAAATTGGCAGCGTAGAGTTGCATGAAATAATTGAATGTCCGGTATGCAGTTCAGAGCTTGAGGTTGTTAGTTTGAATCCAATAATCCTTGAGGAGCTTCCTGAAGTGGAAGAAGACTGGGGAGAGTGACATTGAGGGCTTTACTTTACATTTGGAGGTCAAACAATGAAAATCGGCATAACATACACGATAATGCGCAAAGAGGAGATGATGCTCAAGGAAAGAGCGAAGGATTACGGAGAAGTGGTTATGCTCCATGATAGTGAAACAGTTTTCCCAGAAAACTTTGACTTGGATGTGGTGATAATAAGGAACGTTAGCCACTTCAAAGCTCTATACTTAGCAAAGCTCTTTGAAAGCTATGGAATCCCAACGGTTAATCCATTCAATATAATCCTCGAAGCGGGAGATAAGCTTTTTGCAACGCTGAAACTTAGCAAGAGAGTCCCGGTGCCAAGATGGAGTGTTGCGGTTGACAAGGAAGGTGCGATAAAGGCAATGGAAAAAATTGGCTATCCCGTGGTTATGAAGCCTGTTTTTGGAAGCTGGGGAAGAATGGTTACCAAAATAAATGATTTGGATGCGGCTGAGGGAGTTTTGGAGCATAAGCAATGGATGGGAAACCCTCTCCATAAGATATACTACATTCAGGAATACGTTGAGAAGCCCGGAAGGGACATTAGAAGCCACGTGATTGGGGGGGAATTTGTAACAGCAATCTACCGCTACTCCAAGCACTGGGTGACCAACACGGCAAGAGGAGGGAAAGCAGTTCCATGTGAAGATGAAGGAGTTAAAGAGATTTCAATTAAGGCATGGGAAGCTTTTGGTGAGGGAGCTTTAGCAATAGACATTTTTGAGAGTGATAGGGGATTGCTCGTTAATGAAGTTAACCCTGCTATGGAGTTCAAAAACGTGGTAAGAGTTACCGGTGTTGATGTAGCTAAAAAAATCGTTGAATATGCCGTTGAGGTGGCTAAGAAATGATAGAAGCGGCAGTTGTTGGTGCAAGCGGCTACATTGGGGGAGAGTTGGTCAGACTCTTGGCAATGCATCCCGAGGTTGAGATAACGGCAATGACATCAAGGCGTTACAATGGAAAGAAAATCCACAAAGTTCATCCAAATTTAAGGGGATTAAACCTCAGATTTACCAATAACTACAGCTTTGATGCAGATGTGGTATTTTTAGCCGTTCCACATGGGACTTCGATGAAAATAATTGACGAGTATAAGGGAAGTGCCAAGATAATTGACCTTAGTGCTGATTTTAGGGTAAGCTTGGAGCTCTATACTAAATACTATGGAGATCATGTAAAGCCAGAGCTCATTGATGAGTTCGTCTATGGATTGCCAGAAATTCACAGAGAGGAGATCAAAAAAGCCGAGCTAATAGCGAATCCTGGCTGCAATGCCACAGCAGTCATTTTAGCTTTGTATCCATTCAAAGGAGAGGTTAGCGAAGCAATAGTGGATTTAAAGGTTAGCTCAAGTGCTGGTGGAAGAAGGGAAAACGTGGCAAGTATTCATCCCGAAAGAAGCCACGTAGTTAGGGTCTATAAAGCATTCCACCACAGGCACGAAGCTGAGGTAATTCAGGAGACCAATGTAAAGGCTCAGTTCACAGTTCATTCTGTTGACTTGGTGAGAGGGTTACTGGCTACAATTTACTTCAAGATGGAAACGAGTGAGAAGGAGCTCTATAAGAAGTTTTTCCGCTACCTAAAAGAGCCATTCATAAGAATCGTCAAAGAGAAAGGTGGAATCCAGAGGCTCCCTGATCCAAAGTACGTAATAGGAAGCAACTTCGTTGATATAGGCTTTGCCTACGATGAGGAGAATCAGAGAGTTATACTCTTTTCCGCATTGGACAATTTAATTAAAGGGGGCGCCGGACAAGCGGTGCAAAACATGAACATAGCTTTTGGGTTAGATGAGACTCTTGGGTTGAACTATTTACCGGTTTATCCGGTTTAGGGTGGTTGTATGAAGGTGATAAAGATAGGTGGGTCGGTAATATCAATGCTGGATAGGGCATGGTGTGAAAGTGGAGCCGGCATAATAGTCCACGGGGGTTCAAGATACGTGGATGAACTCTCAGAGAAGATGGGGATAAAGGTAGAAAAGCTCACCAGTCCCTCCGGAGTAACCTTTAGAAGAACCACAAGGGAAGTTATTGATGTTTATGTGGCTGCTCTTATAAGAGCTAACAAAGATATCGTGAAGTTTCTTGAGAGCAAGGGGATAAATGCAATTGGCCTGACGGGATTTGAACGAGAGCTTATAGTTGGCAGGAGAAAAAAATTGATTAAAGCTGTGATAAATGGGAGGATTGTTGCTATAAGGGATGATTATTCTGGTATAATTGAGGAGATAAATGTTAAAGCACTTAGAAGATACATGAAGGTAGGGGTTCCGGTTATAGCTTCAATAGCCTATGATCCCGTGGAAAATACCCCTCTGAACATAGATGGGGATAAACTTGCAAAGGAGATAGCTCTAAACCTGAAAGCTGATGAGCTAACGTTCCTATCAGATACCGCTTTTTTGGTAAATGGAGAAGTTATGGATAAAATAAAGGCTGATGAGCTTGAAGAGTTCCTTCCTTTTGCAAGAGGCGGAATGAAGAGAAAGCTGCTGATGGCTAAAGCGGCGCTTGAGGGTGGCGTCAAAAAGGTTATCATTCAGGGCTTAAACGGCAGGACGGTGGTTGAATGAGGGAGATGAATCTTTACAGGAAGAGACTAAAGCTCGTTAGAGGAAAAGGCGTTTATGTTTGGGATGAAAATGGAAACAAATACCTTGATGCCATAGCTGGAATTGGCGTGGCTATATTGGGGCACTCAAATGAAGAGCTTGCGGAGGCAATAAATGAACAGATGAAAAAGCTTGTAGTTGCTGGTCCCATGTTCCACCACGAGGAGAAAGATGAAGCCTTAGAGGAACTTTCCAGATTCCTCAGCTTTGAATATGCTTATTTTGGAAATTCCGGGACCGAGGCTGTTGAAGCGGCTTTAAAGTTTGCCCGCCTTTATACCGGTAAAAAAGAGATAATGGCTATGACAAATGCTTTCCACGGAAGAACATTTGGCTCTCTAAGCGCAACTTGGAAGAAAAAATATAGGGAAGGTTTTGAGCCCTTGGTTCCCGGGTTTAGGCATATCCCATTCAACAACATTGAAGCGGCAAAAGAGGCTATAACCAAAAAGACTGCCGCTGTAATAGTTGAACCGATTCAGGGAGAAGGTGGCATTGTTCCAGCTAAAGAAGAGTTCGTGAAAACATTGAGGGATTTAACTGAGGATGTTGGGGCTTTGCTCATAGTAGATGAGGTCCAAAGCGCCTTTAGAACTGGAAAGTTCTTAGCTATAGAGCATTATGGTGTTGAGCCGGATATAGTCACGATGGGAAAAGGGTTAGCCAATGGAATTCCAATCGGATTAACATTAACGAACTTTGACGTCCCAAGGGGTAAGCACGGCTCAACCTTTGGAGGAAATCCCCTCGCCTGCAAATCCATGGCGACAACATTGAAGATCTTAAGAAGGGAAAAGCTCATAGAAAAAGCTGAAGAAAAGGGCATAAATATAGAAGGGGAGAAAGTAATAATGACAAGAGGCAAAGGACTAATGCTCGGAGTTCTTTTGAAAGAGAACGCTGGGAAATTTGTAGAAAAGCTTCAGGAGAGGGGATTGCTGGTAAATACAGCAGGGAATAGAGTGATTAGACTTTTACCTCCACTGATAATTACAAAAGAGCAGATGCTTTGGGTCAAAGAGACCATTGAGGGTGTCCTAAATGAAAATCAGTGAAGAAGAGAAAATTGAATTTCTGGAGAAGCTTGTGAGCATTTACAGCCCAAGCGGAGAAGAAGAGAA
>CAZAPD010000093.1:0-17253 GCA_964487115.1 uncultured Thermococci archaeon
TCGAAGGGTCAGAGGGGAAGGCCCTCGGCGTTGCGATGACTCTACCCGAGGAGGTTCAGAGGTACTCGAACTCAGTGGAGGAACCGTCGCTCGAGGCCTTCATCGAAAGAGCCGACAGCCTCAACGCTATCGAGAGGACACTTGGACTGGCGGCAATAAATGCAGTCTCCCAGTACCACATAGACCTAAGCAGTGCAAAGTGGGTCGATGCGGTTGAACTCCTTGATAGCGATATCAAGACCGTTGCGGTCATAGGCAACATGCCCCCTATCGTGAGGGCCCTTCGGGAGAAGGGCTACAATCTCCATATATTCGAGCGCAATCCCCGGCTGTGGGATAGGGATACGCTGAGCGATGCCCTTGAGTACTGGCTTTTACCCGGGGTCGATGCAGTTGTTGCAAGTGCGACATGTTTAGTTAACGGGACGCTCGACATGCTAAGTGACAGAGCAAAAAACGCAAGAGTCTTTCTGCTGACAGGCCCAACAGGTCAGCTGCTGCCAGATTTCCTAAGCGGGACGCGCGTGACGCACATTGCGGCAATGAAGGTAGTGGACCTCGAGAAGGCCCTCCTCGGCCTCAAGCTCGGCTCCTTCAAAGGCTTTGAGAAGGGCAACAGGAAGTATGTGGTGGAGGTGCCATAATCCAGCCTTTTCCCATTTTTGAGGTAGTTGTACTTAACTGTTATATAAAAACAGCTGGAATGTACTGTCAAAGTACTGGAGATTCTGAAGGAGCACCTTCAAAGCACGAAAAATAAAGTAGCTGAACGGATGGGAAATAATAATGTTCCATGAATGTTTTAGTCATATTTCTTTCTGGTGACCTCATCGCAGAGAACATGCTTCAGTTTTTCCTCCCAATCAGGAGAACTCCATGTTCCTAAGGTTTTATGGGTGATGTAGTATTTCTGTGGAATAGGATGAGTCCCAAGAACAACTTTAAGACCGTATTTTTCCTCGATGAATTGTTTGAAGTAATCTATCCAAGGACACGGGGGATAGCCCACCAGAAAGCCCGTTGCAAGATGTATAACCTCAGCACCGTTCTTCTTCATCTCTGCTGGAGCATATTCAATGTTTCCTCCAGGACAGCCTCCGCAGGTGGTGTATCCAACTACTTCGACTTCTTGATCCTTATATATGCTGAAGGCTCCCTCGCGCTCTCTCAATGCCCTAAAACATTTGCCGCCCGCACAGGTGCGATAGCGGTCGCAAATTATAATTCCAATCTTTACCATTTTCGACATCTCCCTAAAGGTTTAAACATGCATCTTAACAAAAAGTTGGCTTAAACTTTTCGCCAAACTTTTGACTTTTCCTACATTCTGAAGTTCATCCGTAATCTTCCTATCTTTGCTATTTATAACATTGAAATCAGCTTTGCTTAACTCATGAAAAGGCTTTCAATGCTTTAACCTCAGGTTATACTCAAAATTGCCCAATAAAGTTTATAAGATTTTTTTGCATATGCACAGATGGTGATAATAATGCCGGGAGGATGGGGCAGAAGGAGAGGAGGATTTGCCAGGGGCAGATGGATTGGCCCCTGGCCAGGTAGAGGGCCCTTTAGCTACTTGCCGCCGTGGCAGAGACCGGGATGGGTTTATGGAAGAGCTTACTGGACATACAGAGCACCAGTTGGATATGCATACTATTGAACCTTTATTATTTTCCAGATATTTTTACCCCTTTACAAACCTTCCGTCATCCTTTGTTTTCGGGAGCTTGTGGAGGTTTTTCTCAAGCCAGCCAATCTTTTCAACTTCTCTAATATCAAACTCTGGAACATAAGGCTTTATGTCCAGGAGAGGCGTTCCATCCACTATATCGACGTCTTTAATGTGAAGTACGTTTCTTTCAACTCCAAGGAGCCTCACTATTGAAATACCAATCGGATTAGGTCTGCTGGGGGCTCTGGTTGCAAAAACCCCATGCTCCTCATCATCCATGTATGGCTTTACGATCAGTTTTCCCGGTGTAGCCAAGTGGAAGCGGTAGATTAGAATAATATGAGAGAAGCCTTCAATATCTTTCAGCCCTGGGGCATACTCAGGGAGGAGTTCCACCCATCCTCTAACTCCAACAGCAGCAGATGGCTGTATTGGGACACCTTTTGGCTCTTTGAATGGAGTATGGATAATACCTATGGGTTTGTATGCTATCATTCCCAAAATCATCCCCCTCATGAATTGGGAGGTAGAGGTTAAACATTTTTCCTTTCACCAGCAGCTTGCTCTTTGACTGGAATAATCCGGGGGCTACAACTTTAAAAACTCACTGAGAAGCTTGAAAAATCGAGTCTTCTTTCCAGAGGGTGTTATAAATCTATGAAGAATGAGCTCATTTCTCAGTGTTTCACATTCTTTGGGATTGCCCAGCTTTTTACACACCTCTTGAAAGTCTGAGCTTTTGGCAAGCATATGCACAATATCATATCCGTTAAAGAGCTTTGTAAAGTATTGTTTAACCCATTCTTCATTAATTGAACGGAGAAAGAGCTCACCCTTTCGAGAGAGACGGTAATAGGTGTGGTGTTTATGCACCTCAAATGCTTTTTTGAAACGTGCTTTGCTTCTCTTCACAGCTGAACCAGAGTCCCGTTCTATTAATCCCGCTTCAAGGAGGTCGTTTATCGCATCCTTAATTAGGGATACATCCAGCTCAGTCATCTTGGCCATCATATTGGCGTAATCTACTCCGGCTTTTTTGAAATGGAGCAGGATATAAAAGTGAATTGGGAGCAGTTGGTATGAAACAGAGCGTTCTTGGGGCATATTTTTCCCACTCATCGTCAAATCTCCCCTTTAGTTTATTCTCCTCATTTCCTATAAACCTATCAGTTAAAGAAAAGAACATTCAGAAGTTCATGATTCTCACTGTTTATTCTTCTTCTCCTGAACTTGTTTCCAGAGCTCTTCAAAGTTCTCTACAATCCGCTGAAGGGCAAGTTTTAAGTCTCTTGTTCTCGTGAAGAACGCTACTTTATCGCTCTGATCTCTAATCCTAAGAAAGTTTGGCCCCATTCTAAAGGCTGCTAAAACATCTACATCCATAAGCTGGCCAATTATTGCCCTGAATTTTCTTGGATCTCCGTGCCCCTCTTCTTCCATGTCTTTGGCTCTGTTATTCCTCCTCTCGAGGAGCTTAATACTTCCGTTTTCACATACCTCATATATCAGAAAGAACTCAGAATCTCCATAATGGGCATCTATGAGGGTTTCATCGTTTTCCATACCAAATGCAACCTTCAAGCATCTCACAGGCTCACCTCCAGATTGGTGCATATGCACAAAGCTTAAAAACTTTTAGGTTGGCCTAACTTTAGATAAATGTAAATTAATGAAGGTCACAGGGAGGAGGAACGAGAATGCAGATAGCTGTGAGCGGTGGAAAAGGTGGAACAGGAAAGTCAACTGTGGCAATAAATCTTGCGATAGTACTCAAAGATTATTTTGACCTTACATTGGCGGATTTGGATGTTGAAGCTCCAAACGACCATCTCCTGCTGGGAGTTGAATTAAGCAACGAGGAACCGGTAGAGCTCTTCATGCCACGCTTTGATTATGAGAAATGTACGAGATGCAGGAAATGTGCAGAGGTTTGCGAGGAGCATGCTATAATAACCATGCGTGATGGAACGCCCTTCCTCATGCCAAACCTCTGCTCTGGCTGCGCTGCCTGTGAGATAATTTGCCCGGTTCCGGGGGCGATTCTGCCGGGCAAGAAGCTGATGGGGCACACCTACCTGAGTGAAACCCCCTACGGTTTCCCGCTTGTCACTGGGAGACTCCTTGAGGGCGAGGAGAGAGCGATGCCAATTGTTTCGCGGGCAAAGAAGCGTGCTCAATCCCTCGGGAAGAAGCTTCTCATGGTCGATACCGCTGCAGGAACGAGCAATACTGTTTCTAAGGCCCTTGAGGACTCAGAACTGATAATAGCGGTTGCAGAACCAACACCTCTTGGCATCCACGACGGCGAGCTGATTCTCAGGCTGGCGGAACTTATGAATATTCCAGCAGTGGTGGTGATAAACCGTGCTGACCTTGGCAATGTTGGTAAGGTGCATGAGATTGCCAAGAAGTACGGAGCTGAGGTAATAGCGGAGATTCCCTACAGTGAGAACATTATACGGAGCTATGTTGACGGGAAGCCAATAGTTCTGACGAACTATCCCGAGGCGAAGCTCTTCAGAGAGATCGCTTCTAAGGTTTCTGAATTCCTTGGAGGTGGTAAGTGATGCAGCTGGTCATAGCAAGCGGCAAGGGTGGAGTTGGGAAAAGTACCGTCACAGCTTCGCTCCTCTATCTGCTGAAGGACGAGTACCGTTTCGTTGCCGTTGATGCCGATGCGGACGCGCCGAACCTCGACCTGCTCCTCGGCGTGGAGCGCTGGGAGGAGGAGCGGGAGTTGATAGGTGCAAAAGTTGCGAGGATAAACACGGAGAGCTGCATAAGGTGCGGCATCTGTCAGGAGCGCTGTCCCTACGACTGCATCAAGGTCATCGACGGCAATTATGTTGTGAGCGAGCTGACCTGTGAAGGCTGCAATGTCTGCGGCTTGGTCTGTCCTGTCCCGGGAACGATAAGCCTTGCTGAGGTTCGCTCTGGATTGGTGAGGAAAACAATGACACGCTACGGCTTCCCGCTGATTTCAGCCCAGCTCGACGTAGGAAGGCCCAACAGCGGAAAGTTAGTCACTGAGGAGAAAGAGTGGGCGAAAAAGCTCATGGATGAGCTCGGCTTAGAACACATGATAGTTGACTCAGCTGCTGGAATCGGTTGCCAGGTGATAGCGAGCATTGGTGGGGCTGATTTGACCATACTTGTAGCAGAACCAACCCCTGCTTCCCTTAGCGACGTTCAGAGGGCTTACAGGGTCGTTCAGCACTTCAGACAGCCAGCTTACCTCATCATTAACAAGGCTAACCTCAACCCCGGCTTCACAGAGCTGGAGGAATGGGCTACAGATGAGGACATCCCTATCCTTGGTGAAATACCCTATGACAGAGCGGTTCCAGAGAGTATGAGCATGTTGAAGCCTGTTGTTGAAGTATTCCCTGATTCAAAAGTCGCTGAGGCCATGAGAGAGATAGCCGAGCGTGTGAAGGAGGAGGTAATTAAGTGAGTTTCTTTTGCTCTCAACCCAAACCTTAAAAGCTTCCCTTCCAATTCCCTCTGGTGATGTAAATGGCGACGAATCAGGAGAAACTGGAAAAGCTTGCCTATGAGTATCAACTTTTACAGGCTCAGGCTCAGCTTTTGGCACAGAACCTTGAGCTTCTCACCATGGGGAGAAACGAATTTCAAGCAGTTAAAGAAACCTTGGAAGAACTCAAAAATGTTGAAGATGAAAAACCTGAAATTCTTGTCCCAATAGGAGCAGGTTCTTTCCTCAAAGGGCTTATTGTTGATAAGGAAAATGCCATCGTTAGCATTGGAGCAGGTTATGCTGTGGAGAAGAATCTTGATGATGCAATTGCATACCTTGAGGCCCGTATAAAAGAGTATGATGAAGCAATAGCAAAAACCCAGAGCTCTCTCAAACAGCTTGAAGGAAAGCTTCAAGAACTGGCAGTTGAAGCCCAGAAAATACAGCAGGAGGAAGCGATGAAGTTCAGCGTTAAGAAATGACGCTTTCTTTTAATATATTCTCTGACTCTTTCATTGTCTTCCGATACCATTCTACGGTTTTCTTCAGCCCTTCCTCTATGCTCCACTCTGCTTTAAAACCGAGCTTCCTTATTTTGGTTATATCCGCCTGACTGTGCTTTATATCTCCGGGTCTGGGTTTGTCAAAGAGTATTGAGGTGTTTGCACCTGTTATCTCAATGATTTTTGTGGCCAATTCTAAAATGGTTGTTCTTTCTCCTCTGGCCACGTTAAAAATTTTCCCATTGGCTTTTCTACTCTCCGCTACAAGAATATTGGCCCTGACGACATCTTTGACATATATGAAATCCCTCGTTTGCTTGCCATCACCGAAGATTATAAGCGGCTCATTCCTGAGTGCCCTGCTAATGAAGATGCTTATTACTCCTGCATACTGGTTTGCTCCCTGTCTTGGCCCGAAGACGTTGAAATAGCGGAGGGAAACAACAGGTAGGCCGTAGAGCTCGTGAAAAACCCTGAGATAATGCTCTGAAGATACCTTAGTGATACCGTAAGGGGACATGGGTCTCGGTGTTTCATCCTCTTTCAGGGGTAGATTGGGGTTATCGCCATAAATCGCCGCTGAAGAGGCAAAAACCAGCTTTCCCTCTCCCTCCATCAGCGCTCTAAGGATGTTGAGAGTGCCCAGAACGTTGACTTCTTCCGTGAAGAGAGGTTTTTCTATGCTCTCCACAACACTAACAATTGCGGCCTCATGAAAAATATAGTCCGCTGAGCTTATTACTTCTGCAATCCTTTCGTAATCCCTTATATCCGCCCGGATAAACTTTGCTCCGGGAGGAGTGTTCTCTCTTTTTCCTGTGTAGAGATTGTCAATTATGACAACATCGTTTTCTCTGCTCAGCTCCCATGCTATGTGGGAGCCTATAAAGCCTGCACCTCCGGTAACGACGATAAGCTTGTTCTTTATCATGAAAATGCACCAAAAAAGAATCTTTGCCATGATTTTTAACCTTTTGCAGCCCCATTGACCAATTCTTAACAAATCCTTGTAAATTCGAAACTGTTTTAAACCCCTTATTGACTTAACTATGGGTAAGAACCATGCCAAGCTACATTGTTGTTGGTGGCCAGTGGGGAGATGAAGGTAAGGGGTCTGTTATTGCCTACCTTGCCACTAAAGACAGGCCTGAGGTCATAGCAAGGGGCGGTGTGGGAACTAATGCAGGACACAGCGTCTTTATCGGTGGAAAGAAGTATGCCGTTAGGCAGCTACCAACAGGCTTTATGCAAAGAGATGCAAGGCTTCTTGTGGGTCCGGGGGTTCTTGTGGATCCCGAAGTCTTTTTCCACGAGCTTGAGCATCTGAAAGAATTTGGTGTAGAGAATCGGGTAGGTATAGATTATCGCTGTGCTGTGATAGAAGCAAAACACAAAGAGCTGGACAGGACTAATGGTTACCTCCACGGGGAAATTGGAACGACAGGATCGGGATGTGGTCCTGCAAATGCAGATAGGGCAATGAGAACTGCAAAACAGGTAAAAGACATCAAAGAGCTTGAACCATATCTGACGGATGTAGCTGAAGAGGTGAATGATGCCCTCGATGAGGGAAAGCTTGTTCTGGTTGAAGGAACTCAGGGGTTTGGCTTGAGTCTCTACTTTGGAACATATCCCTATGTGACATCCAAAGACACCTCAGCTTCAGCGATAGCAAGCGATGTTGGAATTGGACCGACAAGGGTTGATGATGTCATAGTCGTCTTTAAGAGCTTTCCGACAAGGGTCGGAGCTGGACCATTCCCGACGGAAATGAGCCTGGAGGAAGCAGAGAGGCTTGGTGTTGTTGAGTATGGGACAGTCACCGGAAGGAGGAGAAGGGTTGGGTGGTTTGATTATGAATTTGCCCGCTATTCAGCAAGGGTCAATGGGGCTACAATGCTCGCGATAACCATGCTCGACAAATACAACAGAGAAGCCTTTGGAATCACGGATTATGAAAAATTGCCCAGTAAGGCCAAGGAGTTTATTGAGGAGATTGAAGAGCGGGTTGGCGTTCCAGTCGGTTTGATAAGGACAGGCCCAGAGCTTGAACACATCATTGACCTGAGGGAAAACCTATAGCACTACCTTTATTTACTTCTTTTATGTATCTCTTTCGGTGATACAACAGTGGAATCTCAGACATCAACCATGAAGAGAGTACTTGTGCTAACGGTTATTCTACTGGTTTTCGTTATACCTTACACAAACGCTCAGACAGATTTCAAGATTTCGGAGAGAGGGTTCAGGCTGATGAGGTGGGAGGTTGGCGGGAAAAACATCATTAATGCGGGAGAAAGAGGAGCACTTGGAAAAAGCTATCCTCTATGGGATTGGTTCTTGGGCGAAGGATGGCCCGGTTCTCTGGCGACTGTGGACTATCTCACTGACAAAGAAGGAAACAGAGTTGTGGGGAAGGCAAAGATCGGTCGGATTTCCGTTGAGAAAATCTTTGAAGCGATCGATAAAAACAGGGCAAAACTTAGTGTGAAGCTAACAAACACAGGTGACAAAACTTTTAAAAGCGCGGTAAGCTGGGATGGTTTTTCCCTCGGTTATGCTCTCGCATGGGCAGGTTATCTTGGAAATCCCGGAGGAGAGCACCAGATATGGATTGATAACTCACTCCATATAGGTTCAGAAAACTGGGTGAGGATTGGGACAAAGTTGAAGGCCTTTGGGTTGATTGATTTCGGGGAAGGACTGATTGCACTGGTTTTCCCAGAGGAGGAGAGTAGGGCGCTTTGGCTTGAAAGTTCTGGCTGGGGGATGGAGGCGAGAGCTGAATTTCCACCCGTAATTCTCAAACCTGGGGAGAGCATAAGATATGATTTTGAGATTTTTGTGGGAAAAATCAATGACCTTAAAGATGCTTTTCCAGAGATTTACAGTGCCTTGAGACCGTATATCTCAAAGGAGAACTACAAGATAGTCTTTGAAACTCCAGATTTTCCGGTTAAAGGGGAGAACATAGAAGTCAGGGTAAAATTCACTCCGAGGAAGTCGACTGAAGGCTTCGGAATCCTGAAAGCAAGGCTGAGCTGTGGGGAGAGCCGGGAGATTAAGGTGCCCCTTGATCGGGTCAGCATCATTACCCTGAAGGGAATCGCCCAAGAGGACTGCGGGGTTTATGCAAGCTTTGAACTCAATGGAACCCGTCTCTCTTCGACAGAAGAGCCGTTGAAAGTCTTCTCAAAAGGTAAAAAACCTCTTTACGTTGTTTTCATATGGCATAATCATCAAAGCCCCGGTGTCTGGCCGAACGGGACTCTTCACGGTCCGTGGGCCCTTGTGCATACCTATAAAAACGAGCTTGAACCGTACTATTCCGGAGGAGCATACTACTTTCATGCAAGTATTCTCCAGAAATACCCGCAGATAAAGATGACATATCATCTCTCCCCATCTCTTCTCTGGCAGTGGAACCTGAGTTACTCGGGGTGGTGCCAGAGTTATCCCCACTATCAGTGCTTTAACTCTACAGGTCCCGAGGCTAAAAAGGTTCGGGAAACGATAGGGCTTTACAGAAAACTTCACGAGAAAGGACAGATCGAAATCCTCACCAGCTACTTCGCCCATCCGATAAGCGGATACCTCGCTTGGAAATATGGATGGTTTGATCTGCTCAACTATGAGCTATCACTTGGAAAGAAAACAACGGAGAAAGTCATGGGAGTGAATGCAACGGGGATGTGGCTTCCGGAGATGGCTTTCAGCATGAAGCTCGTACCTCTGCTGGAAAACCACAGCATAACACATTTTCCTCTGGATGATCGCTGTCATCTGAACGTTATCTATTCCTATTCACCCTACCACCTTTACAGGATTCAGAATTCCTCTCTGCTGGTTCTCTTCAGGGATCACTCCATAAGCGATGATTTTGCCTTCAACAACAACTTTAGAAATGAGGACGAGGCGAAGGAGAAGGCGAAAGAGATTGTGGAGGAAATTCTGGCCGTGAGGAACAGGGATCCGGATGCAGAGGTTGTTACGATAGCAGCTGATGGAGAGAACTGGATAATCTTTTCAAACAATCCAGGGCTCACAGCAAAATATTTTGAATTCCTGCTTCAGTATTTGAGCAAGGCTCAAAATAAGGGGCTGATAAAAACTGCCACCTTTGAAGAGGTGACAAAAATCCTGAAGCCGTATAAGGAAGTTGAGCCCTTGACCACTTCTTGGCTGTGCTCATGGGACAAGTGGACCACAGAAAAGAAAGCAAAACAGGAACCGATGTGGAGGAAGGATGAAGAGGTTTATTCACTGATTCAGGAGTACAGAAGCAAATGCGGTGATGATGGAACATACAGGAAGGCCCTCTACGGTCTGGCTCAGGCTTTAGACAGCGATTTCTACTGGGCAGAGTTCATATATGATAGGCACGTCTATGCATGGCTCAACTGGACTGAAAGTCTGATAGAAGAGAATATTGGGAAATGCACGGTTCAGCGGACAACCTCACAGCCACCTGCAGAAACAAAAGCTAAAAGTCCAGTATGTGGAACAGGTGCTTTAGTGCTCTTTGCTTTTGTTCCATTGTTCCTGAGAAGGAGGTGAATTTATCCCTTGAGAAACCTCAGGATTTCCTTCTTAATCCTTTCTTTTTCCAGCTTTGCGATTTCTGCAAGCGAGAGCTTTTCTTCGAGACTTAAGATGAATCTGTAGCCAAGGTAATAACCTAAGAATGACTTCCCAAAAAGTTGATACCATGAGCCGAAAAATGGATTGAGTGCTTCTTTTTCCCTGATTCTTCTTAGAAACTCCTTCTTCAGGAGCTTTTCATTTTCCACGCACCATTTAAACCATCCTTTATTCTCAAAATGCCATGGCCGCCCTGTGATCAGATCCTCAATCCTCTGGGCAAAGCCCTCCGTATACAGCCATATCATTTCTTCTTCCTCTTCGAGCTTTTCTATATCCTCTTTCCTGAGTAGCCAGTGGATCAGGTGGCCAAACTCGTGTGAAATTAATCCGTTAAGTTCGTTATACCATTTAAGCTCTGCTATTGCTTCGAGACCAAAGAGAATCGAAGGTTTTTTCCTGAATTCAGTTACCCATCCAGCACCATTTTCAAGACCAACATAGATGACGATGTTATAATCTTCGTTCTTAATTCCGAAAATGCCTGCAACTATCTTCTCAACTTCGGGAAGAGAGTGTAGCAAATTTTCATGTGCGAGTTTAAGTTCTTCAACATTTCTTTTGTTCAGGAGATTTAGGTGTTCCTGCCAGTTCATTTTATATCTCTCATAATCCTGTTTGATCTTTTCAAAGAGCTCTGGATATCCTTGAATGTATTTCAGCCATGATTCATGAGTCCCATCCCAGTGCTTAATAAAATCAGAAAATGTGTCGAGCATCATTAAATTCCCCATGTCCCATTTTTCATCACGACTTTAAAGCTTTCTTTTCTGGAATATCTCTTTTTGAAATGATCTTCGACTGCGAATCTTATCAGAAACTCCCCGTGGCCGAGCACAACTCCATTTCTCCTGAGTTTTCTGGCTATCTCACCTAAACTCAGTGCTCCGTATGATGCGTAGATTAGGATTTTCTCATCCGGAAGCATGTTGTATTTGAATTCCCTTATAGTACCTCCAGCAATCTTAACCTCTGTATTTCCTCCCTCAGGTATGCTGAGGAGTATCTTCACCTTTATCGATTTTTCGGGAGTTGAATATATCCTTCCCAAGAGTTTCTTTCCTTTTCCTTCCACATCCAGATAAACAGAACCCTTGGATGTTGGGATGCTGAGAGATTTTCTGCAGATGACAGTGCCTTTATTAGCCATAAATAGCAGCATAACTCCTTCATATGGTCTGCTCAATATTTTCACCGCAGGAAAGCTTGCAAAACCTTCTCCCTCCGGAGTTATTATTAGCCTGAATTCTTCATCCAAGACTGATATACGTCTGGCTTTTTCTTTCTTCTCTGCCTTAAACTCCTTTATTGAATGCCTCCTCACGGATAGTAACCTTAAAGTAAGTGTGCCGTACTCAAACTCAAGCTCTGTAGGAAAGATGATACTATTCTCTCTTACTCTGGAAAATGAAGCCAGTTTTGCAGCAGCTCTCTCTTTCTGCATAATCTTCCTGAGTGAAAACAGGAGAAGTGCCACAATGACCGAAGCAAATATCAGATATATAATAATGCCTATCAGAGTTGTCCTTGAAGCATTCCCCACCATCCGGAGCAGGGTGGAAATAGTGACTGCAACAAAGAAAATCAGGAGAAACGTTACCATCCTTATCACAAATTTTGTTTCTGGAGGTTCCAGCACAAACGTCTTCACCTTTGTCTCATCTCCCATTCAGATGTCCGAATGCTGAATAATCCACTCAACTATCGTTCTGTGAAACTCCTCTTCCCATTCCGGATCCTCAAAAATCTCATGATATGCACCTTTAAACTCCTTCAAAGTCTTATCTTCAACCCTCAACTTTTCAAAGAGTCTTCTTGCTCCTTCAGGGGGTGTAATGACATCACCCGTTCCTACGAGAATCAACACAGGGACTATAATCTTTCCCGCATTCTCATGAGCTTTCTTCATGTTTTCAAACACGCTCTTTCCTAAACCGGCTGAAATTCTGTCATGGACGAGGGGATCTTTTATATATCTCTCGACTGCCTCTGGATTTCTTGATAATAGATTGGGGTCGAGTCCATTGCTAAGGGTTATCCACGGGGTGAGCGTGCCGAGGATCTTGGCCAGCCACACCATAAACCCTGCTGTTTTTGGACTTTTTATAAGTGCTGGTGAAGAGGCTATGATTCCTCTGACGCTGTCTGGTTTTGTTTCAGCATATCTAATAACAGCCAATCCTCCCATGCTGTGACCGAAGAGGAAAGCTTTTTCTCCAATTTCTTCAATAATCTCGTCAAGGATTCTCATTGCCTGCTCAACTGTTGTATGTCCCCTCTTTCCGCCGCTTTTTCCATGTCCTGGCCAGTCAAAAGTGTAGACGGCGAAACCCACTCTGTTGAGCATGGAAATAAGCTTCTTATACCTTCCGCTGTGTTCTCCGAGGCCATGTACCAAAATAACCCAACCATGCGTGGGATGTCCAAACCGGGCTTTATAGATGTTCATCTCAGGCCACCTCGGTTTAAATATTAGACTCACCTGTAAAAAGTTCAGGATGAAAAAGGACTTTCTCTGAGCTTTTCACTGACGAAGCGCACTACTCTTTTGGTGTCCTTCTCTATCGTATCCAGTTCAGGCTTCATGAGGACATAAAAAACGTTCGTTTTAGGTGTCATGGAGACATGCTTGATATTCTGAGGTTTTGACATGGTCTCTATGAAGTATTTGAGCATCTCTACATCACGCCTCTTTTCGTAGAGTGCCTCATACTTTTTGCCTGCAATTTCAATTATTTCTCTCTGGAGGAGCTCCTCATCATCAATTCTGGGCTTTATGCGATAATAACCCTTCTGGATTAAATGGGCCTCCCGTTTTATCTTTGATTCAGGCTTTACTACAATATACAGTTTGTCGTGCCTGCTCGTCAGGAGAGATACTGGGAAGTACAGTATGCTCTGCCTCGGGAGGAGGGTGAGTGTGTATTCGAACTTTTTGATATTATCTCTATTAAGCTTATAATATGCCCTGAAGCCGATATACCCTCCAAGCCAGACATATTCTTTGTCCTCTGGCCGTACCACATCCTCTATCGAGCGGAGATAATGTTGCATTATCTGAAGATTTAACTTTCTTCCCTTATAAAACTGAATCGACGAAACTGCAGCCAGAACCATTATCGCAAGTATAACTCCCGATGTTACCTCCATTATCATACCTCCTCAACAGGATAATACCGTTGCAATGTCATATCATCAACTATCTCAAAGTATCCAAGTTTAAGTTTTTGTTCTAAAACTTCTGCGATTTCCTTGATAATTTTAACTTGGATTGGCCAGTTGACTGCCATTGAAAATGGTGTTGGAGGAGTGTTCCTTGCAAAGGCGACATAGATTATCGTTTTCTCCTCATCGGTGATGACTTTTGTCACGAGGCCCTCGCTAACTATGTCAACGTTTGTGAATGGATTTTTCACATTGCTGAGCATTTTAACTATCTCCTCAGCCCTCAAGCACACTACCTCCAAGTCTTTCAAGCCGTTCAAGTCCTCTTGGTTCCTCAGCAAACATGGGGATCCTGATTATATCTATGCCTCTAAACTTCTCCTCTATCCCTGAGAGAACTTTCTTCTGAGCGTCGAGCTTTACTCTGAGTTCAGGAATGTCTTTCTCCAGTGTTATGACCTTATTCACAACAATGAGGTTGAAAGGAAT
Organism: uncultured Thermococci archaeon; assembly: GCA_964487115.1. Taxonomy (GTDB): domain Archaea; phylum Methanobacteriota_B; class Thermococci; order Thermococcales; family Thermococcaceae; genus Thermococcus. The sequence goes on from CAZAPD010000093.1 coordinate 13,949, forward strand.
CTTGAACTTCTTCAGGCTTTTATAGGCTCTTTCCGTCTCGTAGAGAGGGAGCATTTCCGGGTTCATGACGGCTATAACGCTCGTCTTATTGGGGTCTGTAATAACCCTTTCGACGAACTCTACCTCTGCGCGATAAGCCTTGAGCTCCTTCATGACAGCATCGTCCTCCTCTTCTTTGGCCAGTTGAAATTCTTCTCCATCAATGACGAACTTTTGCTCTCCATGGATTTTAGCCACAGTTTTTCTCCTTTCAAGAATCTTACGCCTTATATCGATGAGTCGATCTGCCCAGATTAGGGAAATCCTCGGCAGTGCCAGAACACGGAGAGTTAAACCTGTTGGGGGAGTATCGAATACTATGATATCCCATTTGTTTCCTTCGGTGAGTATTTCTCTAACTGCTTCAAGTGTGGCATACTCCTCAATTCCTGGCGAATAGCTCAAAACCTCGAAATACTTTTCTAAATTTATAACAGTTAAGTAACGGTACATGTTCTTGAGATTCTTTTCAAGGTGCTTAAGGTAGCCCTTTATGAGTTTCTCCATGTCAAGTTCACTGGCATAGAGATTTTCGACAAGCTTTTTGGGTTTATCCGTGAGTTTGATCATAAACACGTCGCCCAGATTGTGCGCAGGGTCGAGTGAAACGATGAGCGTCTTATACCCCTTTTTTGCGAGAGCTACAGCTAAAGCTGCACTGGTTGTGGTCTTCCCAACACCCCCTTTTCCAATGACAAATATCGTCCTAAAACCTGACTTTGGAAGCAGGTACTCCCTCATGCTCCCACCTCAATCTATATCGAACATTCCAGCAACTTCAGCAAATACGTCATCGAGGTCAACAGCTCTCTGTTGCATTACTTTTATCTCTCTTACCATATGTGGCATCAGCCTTATCACAAGCGTCGTCGGGGGAGAGGGGATTCCTACAAATGACCCCATGAGGATAAGCGTGAAAACATTTTCAAGCTCCCTGAGCTCGAACTCTATATATTCCGTTGACTGTTGTCTAAATGAGTCTGCAAAACCCGTAAAAAACGCTCTGATGTCGTCTATAATTTTTTTACTCATTTTTTAACCCCCAAATTGTCCGGCAGGTTTTATCTCCGCGTTCTTTGATATCTTTAACATATATCGGAGAATCCCTCGTAATTCTTGTGTGTAGTTCAGCCAAAATCCTCTGTGAAATTCAAGCAGAAACCTGAATGATGATACCAGCTGGAAAACTCTTCTTATGTTCAACATGATACCCTCCTTAAAAACTGAAAGAAAAAATGAAAGATCTCATGCCGCTGCATACTCTTCTGCTGGTCTCCTCCATGCAGCATACCAGTCAATGACGAGCATTATGTTGAGCAGGAGACCGATAATGGTTATCACTGATACCCAGATTCCGGGCTTTATTACAATGAGGAACCATATTAAAGCGGAGGTAACTGTAATCCACAGGAATAATGCTGGAATTATCACTGCCCACTTCCAAGCACCGTGTGGGTTCTGAACCTTGGCAACCCATAGGGAAGCTGTCATGAGAGCTATGCTCGCAAGCATCTGATTCATACCGCTGAATGCTGGCCAGATTATGAGCCAGTTTCCTCCCCATGCCATATAGATACCAAAGAACACAAGGATTATCGAAGCAATCCACTTGTTCTTGAGTATCTCTGGGGCACTCGCCATCTCCATAATCTCCTGCCAGGCAAAGCGACCGAGTCTTGTTGCAGTATCCAGAGTCGTCAATGCAAAAGCTGCAACCCACAGACTTGCAAAGAGTGCAGCTGCTTCAGTGGATATTCCAAATGCGTTGTGCACTCCGAGGGCGTAGCTCTTGGCGAATATCCCCACCTTGAGCTTGTGGTGAACCACTTGAATGGCATACTGAGCACCCCAATTGTTGATGTCAACTGGTATGTTCATGCTCTGGAAGACTTGGAGACCATAGGTAGCTATTGAGGCAATGACTATCGTTGAAAGAAATCCTTCTGTGAACATTCCACCATAGCCAACCATTAGACCGTGGAGCTCATTGTCGAGCTGTTTGCTTGATGTTCCCGAACCTACAATGGAGTGGAATCCGCTCAGGGCCCCACAGGCAATGACCAGTGGTATCGTTGGCCAGAATGGTGAGGGTTTCCCACCGACGACATGGGCACTCCATGTTGTGAAAGCTGGTGCGGTGAAAGTTCCAGCACCTTTGGCACCAACTATTATGAAAGCCAAGCCACCGAGTATTAATCCAAACCAGAGGATGTATGCATTAAGGTAATCTCTTGGCTGGAGCAGTATCCACACTGGAAGCGAAGAAGCTATGATTACGTAGAGTCCAAGAGCGATGAGCCAGGTGTGAGTGCTGGCGTGTATGGGATATTTGAAACCGATGTAAATTGCTCCGATGAGCATTAAGATTCCGATTATTGTTCCCAGCTTAAAGTCTATCTGCCACTTATACAGGAGCAGTCCAAGAATTATTGCCACAAGCATGAAGAGCCATGAAGCTGTTGCTGCTCCGGGGGTGCCGACGAATATGCCACTTATCACAGCTCCAAAAGCGGCTACGACGAGCACCAGTGAGAACCAGACGTAGAGCTCGAAGGCCATGCTTGTTCTCTTGCTCATAAGCCTTCCTGCAATCCACTGGACAGACTTACCATCATAACGCACGGATGACATCAATGCCAGATAGTCGTGGACAGCACCGATGAATATGTTTCCAAACCAGACCCACAGAAGTCCGGGCAGCCATCCCCAAGCCATTGCAACTGCTGGACCCACTATAGGCCCCGCACCGGCTATGCTTGCAAAGTGGTGGCCGTAGAGAACTACTGGGTTTGCTGGAACATAATCGACACCATCATAGAGCTTATGGGCTGGAGTTGGTCTGTTTGGGTCTGCTCTAACAACTTTGCTTTGAAGGCTTTTTCCATAGGTAAAATACATGCCAACATATATGGCCGCTGCTATCAGGATAACCACAGCGGAATTCATAATTGCACCTCCATGCAATTTTCAGAATAAAATTAGATAAGTGACCTTTAAATGTCTTTCGGCAATTGCCCTCTACTTTTTCGGTTTTCAACTAAAAAAGAAATGATAAAAAACTTAAAGGGCCATTCAGGTTTGTTATTGCTTTCCACTTGGGGGATAGTATTCGATTTTATAACTAACCGATTTCTATTAGTGGTTGTCCGGTGTCGACGGTGTCGCCTTCTTTTACGAGGATTTTTTTCACTATTCCGTCTTTTGGTGCTGGTATTTCATTCTCCATTTTCATGGCTTCCAAAGTTAGTAATGCCTGCCCCGTCTTT
>CAZAPD010000094.1:0-8355 GCA_964487115.1 uncultured Thermococci archaeon
GGCGCTACATATTAAAAGATGCAATTCCATGCATGCTGAGTAATGAAGAACTCTCCAAAATTAAGCCCTTGGCAGTTCAACTTAAAGGAAAGAACATCGAGGATAGCATATGGAACATTCTTAACTGGGAAGAGGAGCATATAACCTATGACTGGCAAAAGGCCAGGGTTATCCCCCATCTGGTCGTTTATTCCAACGGCACGGTAAGAATCCTTAGTGGGGCCAATAGTACCATCCAAACCCCTTATGAAACAATAAAACGTGGGAAGGGCATCTGTACAGATTATGCAATTCTAACCGCTGGTTTACTGCTTGCAATGAACTATTCATCGGTTTATATCTTTGAAATCAACACGACAGGTCTCGGGCATGCCACAGCTGCATATAAAATCAATGGATGGTTCTTCATGCTTGACCAGCATCTTCCACCGATGGATCTGGGATCATATTATCTCCATTGGAATGGCACAATCAAAAATGCCGCAGTATATGAAATCCAGAAGGAAAATAGCACCGTAAAAGTAAAGCTCACCGGAGTTCTAACGGGAGAAGACTTTATGATCCAAAGTTATACACTGAATAAAAAAGACTTAGAAGCTATTCAAAGCGGGATTGCCAGTTTAATACTGGAAAATTTTGAAAATTTAGTTGTTGATAGCTCACTGGTCTCTTTAAAAGAAGGAAAGCTGCCTTCAGACTATAGAGAAGGTAGAATCTGGACATATACTTTCCCAGAGTTTGCTGATTACTATAATCCAATTTTCCACGAGCAGTTCGTGAGATATATGTATGAGAAAATGAGCTCAGATCCAGAAATCCAAGCTGATTTAGAAAATTACTCTGCATTCTGGCTGAGCGCAGAGAATGAAAATGGAGCAATAAGGCTCACCCTTTACATAGGTAAAAAGGATTAATACCTCCTGTATTTCCTTTTTTTAGGGCTGTAACTCCTTTCTCCATGCTTCCTATACTCTGCATAACAACCATAGTTCTTCTTTTCCGGCCTGTAATCCCCCTGAAGTTCTGATTTGTTAATCCGAATTCCAGCAACATTAGCTATGTAACGGAGTTTTTTGTATTCTCCGGGCATTATGAGGGTAATTGCTTTCCCTTTCTTTCCTGCTCTTCCTGTTCTCCCAATTCTGTGAATATATCCATCAGGGTTCTGAGGGAGAGAGTAGTTCACCACGTGTGTTATGTCCTGAATGTCTATCCCCCTCGCAGCAACATCAGTTGCCACTAAAATCTTTATCTTTCTTTTCTTAAAGCGCCAGAAAGTACTTTCTCTTGCCTTCTGCGTCATGTCTCCGTTAAGGGCCTCCGCCGGGTAGCCTGAACAAATAAGTTTGCCTGCAAGCTCCCTCGTTTCTCTCTTCGTCTGACAGAAGACGATGCCGTAGAAATCATCATCAAGTATGTCCTTCAAGAGGGAAAGCTTCCTCGCAGGTACCACCTCGATATACTCATGCTCGACAAGACTTGGAACGAGCTCATCCTCAGAGGTTTTTATCAGCTCGTAGTTTCTCATATAGTGTTCTGCCAGCCTGAGTATCTCTGCCGGCATCGTCGCCGAGAACATTAAAATCCTCTTATATTCCGGTGTTTCCCTTAGGATGATTTTTATGTCATCTATAAAACCCATATCAAGCATTCTATCAGCCTCATCAAGGATGAAATACCTGATTCCATTGAGCTTCAAAGTCCCCCTTCTCATATGATCAAGAACCCTCCCCGGAGTTCCGACCACTATATGTACTCCTCTATTCAGGATTCTTATTTGCGGGCCTATCGGCTGGCCGCCATAAACGGCAAAAACCTTTATCTTCTTTCTTCCTCTGAGTGATTTTATCTCATCCGCAACCTGTAAAGCCAGCTCTCTCGTTGGTGTGAGGATAATTGCCTGCACATATCTATCTTCTTCATTGATCATTTCGATGAGAGGCAAGGCAAATGACGCTGTTTTGCCGGTTCCGGTCTGTGATTGTCCAATTATATTTTTTCCACCCTCTAAAAGGCGAGGTATAACTTCCCTTTGAATATCTGTGGGCTCTGAAAAACCCTTTTTACGAATAGCGTTCAGAGCATTCTCTGAAAGTCCCAAAGCTTCAAAACTCATTTTTAACTCCTCTTGCTGGTTTTAGCGCTTCTTCAAGACTCGAATAATCGAGAAGAACCGCAAATGTAGATGGCGGGCCGAGGGGGATTCGAACCCCCGACCACGGGATTAAGAGTCCCGCGCTCTAACCATGCTGAGCTACCGGCCCTCAGCCAATTATAACGGCTGAAATTAGTTTTATAAGCTTTTCGGTATGAGATAGTTCTCAAGCTCGTAATACAGCAACATACACCGATAAGCGGTATCATTGGGCTTTGTTTTCTCATAAGGATACCATCAAACCTATCCTGAGAGTATGCAATAAGCCACAGAAAGATTTATAAATGCCTTGACACCGAAATAAATGCAGGCGCGGGGGTTGCCGAGCCTGGTCAAAGGCGCAGGATTGAGGGTCCTGTCCCGTAGGGGTTCCGGGGTTCAAATCCCCGCCCCCGCACCATATCGCCTCTTCTGATCATCAGTTGTGATATCGAGAACATCAACAAAATAATCTAACAACACCCAAAAACCAAAAAGAAAGGGACTAATTCTTCCTCCAGAGAAGAGGAACCAAAGCTAACAAAACTACAAGGGCAGGCCCGCAGATTGATGATTTTGACTCTGAAGTGCTGGTTTTTCCCAGAATCTCCTCTGGAGTCTTGTCTTCAACCATGAGCTGTGTCCACTGCTCAAGCCATTTTTTGTAGTTCTGCTTTATCTCCTTTGGATCAAGTGTAACGAACTTATCTGGCTTTGCGGCGTACTTATATACTTCCGGAAGTTGCACATTCTTATTCACCGGGAACATCCAGTTGTGAAGTGCTATCTCCTTCTGGAACTCCTCACTCAGGGCGAATTCGATGAACTTCTTAGCAAGTTCTGGATGCTTGCAGTTTTTAACAATACCAATACCCTCAATCTGGGGATAACCCCCTTCTTTAAAGATTACGGCCCCAATATTTGGCTCGCTGCCGTTTGTGTAATAATAGGCGTCATAGGCTGGATCAGTTGCATAGCTAACAAACAACGGAGCCTCCCCTTTATCCCACATCTCCCAACCTGCATCCCAGCCTTTGGTTATTTGATATATGTTGGGTTTGAGCTTCTCCCAGAAGTAGAGCCATTTATCACCATAAACCGCTATTGTCCAGAGCAGGAACGCCATCCCGGTCGAGCTTGTTCTCGGGTCTTCGAGTATAATGCTCTTTTTCCATTCCGGTTTGGTAAGATCTTCAAAGCTCTGCGGTGGATTTTTAACTTTATCCTTCTTATACACCACCGCTATAAAACCATAATCGAAGGGCACGACATGATATGTGGGGTCAAATATTAGGTCTTTGGGAACGACATCGATATTCTTGGGTTTATACGGTTGCAGAACATCGGCCTCAATAGCCTTAGCAAGGAGGTTGTTGTCAATTCCAATAACAACATCTGCCTGAGGCTTGTCTTTTTCAAGTATAAGCCTGTTGAGAACTTCCCCAGCATCGCCGGCTGTTATAACTTTAACTTTAACACCATACATTTTTTCAAATTTTGGAATGGTTGCGTTTGCCAGTCCGTACGAGACAAAACTATCGTATGCGTAGATTACGAGCTCATTCTCCTGCGCTTTAACTGGATGCACCGTTCCAATCAATGAAAGCACGATAATCAGACTGAGTATCAGACTACTCTTTTTCATTTTTCACCCTCCACAACCGATTTTTAAATTTTCAAAAACAGGTGATATCACAAAGTTAAAAAATTTGCGGACGAAAACTGTTCATCTAAAAAACAGGACATAAATGAAATAGGCGTATATCCCCAAGAATAACGAGGCAGTTTTTCTATCGACCTTATTGTTTATCCTTAGTGATACTGTAAGTATAACCATCACCAAAAGAGCAAGTGGCAGTGTTATAGAAAATGTCTCAGAATCAACTTGAATGGGTCTTATCAGTGATGCTATTCCTATTACCATGAGAATATCAAGTATATCTGCCCCAATTATGTTGCCAACGCTTATATTTGGTATTCTTTTGAGGGTTGCCGTAAGAGAGTTGGTTAGCTCGGGTAGCGATGTTCCAATTGAAACCAAGGTTAGACCTATAACAGCCTCTGAGATGCCAAGGGCTTCCGCCAGTGTAACGGCACTGTTGACAACCAGTCTGGCGCCAATAACCACAACAATACCACTCCCAAGAAGGATGAGTGCATCTTTTTTTGGATCTCCTTCCCTCTCGCTAACTTCATCAATGGTCATATGCTTCCTGTAAAGATAGTACAGAAATCCAAAGTATATCATGATTAAACTGAAGCCATCAACCCGGGATATTACCCCATCCCGCATGATTAATGTCGCATAACCTGTTACTGCAACGAGAAAGAGTGAATTCTCCCATGCAGTTTTATCAACCTTCAAGGGCATTATCATCGCAGAGATTCCCAGTATAAGACCAATATTGGCCAGAGCACTCCCAATAGCATTACCTAACGCAATGCCACTTTCTCCTCTGTATGCCGCTAACGCCGAAACTGTGACCTCAGGGAGGGTTGTAGCAATGCTCGCAAGAACGAGTGCGATTATAAACTCACTCACTCCAAAATCCTTGGCAGTTCTGCTGGCGGCCTCTACAAACAGGTCACTGCCTTTAATAAGCATGACTAAACCTACTGCAAATAATGCCAGTTCAAGCATCATGGCCATCAATACTACCTGAAAGAAGGCACTTTAAAAGCTATTTGGTTTCGCCCTCATTGCCCCCTTCCATCGTTATAACGTAATCTGCTGCATTCTGAAGGGCTATGCTGAAACCGGGTTCAACCCCAATAACTATGGCTTCCTTGCCCTTTCTTTTTGCCTCGCTCAATATAGGAAGGAAATCCGCATCACGGGTGGCTATAGCGATTGCCTCAACATCGGAGTTGTATATGAGTTCCATAGCTTCTATGGCAATTCTTACATCTGTATCCCCTGCAACTATTATAGGCTCAAAGCCCTGATTGACGACGGCCTCTATCAGGCCCTGAGGAGCATACTGGTTAAGAACAACCTTCGCTACACGAATGTTTCCTATTCTTTCAAGAGCCTCTTTTATGTCTTCCAATCTAACTCCAAATTCTTTTCGTAGTATGTTCGGACCGTCTATTATAAGCCCTATTGACGTCTTTGGAGCCTTTTTAACTTTTTTTGCTACCTCTTTTTCCTCTTTTTCCGGCTCACCCCGTTTTAATATCCGAAAAATTGTGTTTTTCACTGTCGATCACCTCGAGGAGTTAGAACTATAGTATAATCCGCAGCATGTTTTAAAGCAGCGCTGAATCCAGGTTCTACTCCGATTATAACAGTCTCCTTTCCTTTTTCTTTCGCCTTGAGTATTACAGGCAGGAATTCCGCATTTCTCGTGGCAAGGGCAATTATATCAATGTGGGGATTATAAATTTCCCGCATAGCTTCAACGGCTAATTTAACTCCTGTCTCTCCAGAGACTATTACCGGTTCAAAACCCTGATTGGCTACAGCCTCTATTAAGCCCTGAGGAGCATACTGGTTCAGTATAACCCTTGCAACTCGAATATTTCCCAGTTCCTCAAGGGCTTCCATTATGTCCTCAAGTTTCACTCCAAACTCCTTCCTTAAAATATTTGGGCCATCTATAAGAAGGGCAATTTTTTTACCTCTTTGAATCTTCAGTTTCATCGTAGCTATACTTCTTACCCCGCCTTTTGTTATAGCAATTATCTTCTCCCACCTACTGGGCATATGCGTCACCGCTGCAATCAATAAGAGTCCAGATAAATTAAGCACCCAAAGTATAAAAGGTTAAAGGTTAAAAATAGTGCTTACTTTAGAATTCTTTTGTAGTAATACCAGAGCCCCCTTATAATATCCCTAACCTCTATCATGGTAAATGTTTCCGTCCTGTTTATATACTTAGCCGCCTCTTCCCAGCTATGTGCTTGGAGCACTCTGTAAATTAAAAGCTTAATCTGCCTTTCATCAAGATAGGGTTTCATCCAACCGTCGAGAAAGTAGAGCTTAACTATTGGCTTAACTGCATCTACAACAGTATCATAAGTCAGAACCTTACCTGTAAAGGCATCAAGACGTTTCTTTTGTATTGCAGTCAGATAAGTTGGATATTCAACCGCCTCACCAAACGGCGTCTCAAAAAGCCAGCGCACTATCTCAGGTTCAAGATCACGGTGAGTATCCGAGAGCCACTCCGTCAGCCTTATTCTGAATTCATCGTTTGCGATTTTTATTATCTTCCTTGCTCTTTCGCTTATGGGCTTCAGGACTATGGCTGTGTATTCCCCACTAACGGGATTTCTGGCGGGACTGAGGTGCACAACAGCAAAGCCATTCCTGATCCAGAATCTTATCAGCTCCTCACTCGCCCCAAACCCTGAGCCTATCCAATCCAATCCTTCCTCTCTGGCCTCTTTTTCGAGCAGTTCGAGAGCTTTGCTTCCCAGCCCCAGATCCATTGCATCTGGATGCGTTGCTATTCTAACTATGCGGTAACCCTTGAGCTTTGCAAACTCCTTGAGGTAGTGGTGTTTGACCATCATATCCGGGATAATGTTACCCCTCGGTTTGTAACCTTTTGCCATTTTGTCTATGACCTTTTTTGGTATATTCCCTTCTTTAGCTATCTGAACAGCTGTCACAATCTTGCCGTTCTTCAGACGAAGGACTCTCGCTTCATGATGGGGAGCATCTGCAAGCAATGCCACATCACTCGGTCTGTTGCGGTAGTGAGCCAGCACATAGATGCCTACAAAGTTCCTTAAATCCTCTCTATCGTTTTCAAACCAGTCATCTAAATCAGGCTCTTCGAAGTAGACCTCCTTGTTCTTTATCAGCTCGTAGTCACCTTCAGTGAGCTCAACAGGTTCAGCATCGAGCAGAAGAACATCAAAGAGCCACTTCTCAATTGGATCATTCTCAGCATAACGAATAGGGACTGAGAGATGTATCTCTCCAAATTCTCTCTTTTCCCGAGCTTTCTTCAAAAACTTCACAGAAAAGCCCCTTCCAGCACCTTCATAACCGTGAATCGTTGAAGAATAAACAACACGCGGCTTGTTTAGGTATTTATGAAGTATTGGGACATGTATTCCAGCGGCTTCATCCAAAACGTAAAGGTCTGCGTTCTTTTTATATCCTTCCGTCGGAGGATAATAGCGCATTCCTATCTTTCTTGCATAGAGCTCCTTTATCATGCTGTGCTCCTCAATGACCTTAGGCTTGAAGCCGAGCTTTTCAAGAGATCTCTTAGCGAAGCTGAACAGACTCTGGACATTTTCAAGCTCTGGAGCTGTTACAACTATTCTAAAGCGTTTTTTCATTCTAACAGCCAGACCTATGGATGCAATCCCCACACTGACGCTCTTTCCTCTTCCTCTATCAGCTGTAAGAACGAGCATGCCTTCATTCTCCACCAGCTCCTCAAAAGCCCTTAGAACCTCAACCTGTCCTTCAGTCAGGGCCATCTCATATAGCTCACGTGGGAAGAGGGTCTCCTCAGGAATAGAAACTCCTTTCCTTGCTTTGATCTTTGCCTGACTTTTGTTCCTCCTCGGTTTCTTTTTGACCTTGCCGTTTTCGGTAATGATGTAGATTCCATCATACTCCGTGAACTTCCTGATAAGTCTTTTGTTGAATCGCTTCTTCACGTCGTCAATGGTGTAAGGTGGAGTAACGAGGCTCTTATGAAAGCCGGTCCACATATTTTTCCACTTCTCAAAGGGATGTGCCATCACAAATATTAAACCTCCACCTCTAACCGTTTCAATTATCCTTCCAAGGTCATTAGGGGAGAAATCATAACTCAAATCAAGGACAAGAAGATCGTAGGTTCTCCCGAGGATGTCGCGGGTGTGCTTGAAGGTAACGGCTTTGATTCCAACATCACTGCCTGCAAGAATGTCAAAATGCTTTCTAAACGCCTCGTAGCGCTTTCTCCCAAAAGTTTCTTCGCCGAGCGCGTCGGTTGCATAGAGGAGCTCTATCTTATCCTCACTTTCATCCCTAAGCTTTTTCTCTTTAAGCTCGCCAATGATTGAACTTAAAAACCTGGCAGAAGCTCCAGCAAGAATCCCAGCCAATTCAGCTTTTTTAAGAGTATCCCCCTCAATTATGATCATTCGCCTGTGAAATTTCTCCAGAGCTTGACTTAACGCTGTTTCAGTGAGCTTCAGAATCTCATCCTTAACATTCTCGCTTTTAGCATAGTCTCCCACATCTTTTTCAAAGCGAACCTTGACGGTCA
>CAZAPD010000095.1:0-9698 GCA_964487115.1 uncultured Thermococci archaeon
AAAGACGGGGCAGGCATTACTAACTTTGGAAGCCATGAAAATGGAGAATGAAATACCAGCACCAAAAGACGGAATAGTGAAAAAAATCCTCGTAAAAGAAGGCGACACCGTCGACACCGGACAACCACTAATAGAAATCGGGTGATGCAGATGACTGGGCTTGAACAGGCTGTCATTGAATTCTTTAAGGGCATGGGATTGCTAAACCTAACACCCGGAAACATTATCATGATAATAGTAGGTTTAACTCTGGTATACCTTGCAGTCAGGTATGGAATGGAACCTCTTCTGCTTCTTCCGATAGGTATAAGTGCTGTCCTCGTTAATATCCCTAACTCCCACCTTGTCAACTGGCCGATGGTTGGTCCAGTCCCTCAGGGAGTTTCTCCCGGACTCTTTGACTTAATTTACAGATATCTCATATCAACGGAGATAGTCCCCCTGCTGATATTCTTTGGACTTGGAGCCATGACAGACTTTGGACCTATGATAGCAGACCCGAAGACAGCTTTACTTGGGGCTGCCGCTCAGATAGGTGTTTTTATTGCAATGCTAACTGCAGTAGTGCTTGGTTTCACCCTTCCTCAGGCTGCCTCAATAGGTATTATAGGCGGTGCTGATGGGCCAACAACAATTTATCTTACGACAAAGCTTGCTCCAGAAATCCTGCCGGCCACAGCTGTATCAGCTTACTCTTATATGAGCCTCGTCCCTCTTATCCAGCCTCCAGTTATAAAGGCTCTCACCACTAAGGAGGAAAGAAAAATCAGAATGGAACAACTCAGGCCGGTTTCAAAGAGGGAAAAGATACTCTTTCCAATAGCAGCGATGATAATCATAGGTCTTCTGGTTCCTTCAGCGGCACCTCTTGTAGGTATGCTCATGATAGGAAATCTCTTCAGAGAAAGTGGTGTTGTTGAGAGATTAAGCAAAGCAGCGAGAGAGGAGCTGATGAACATCGTCACAATATTTCTCGGTCTCGGTGTTGGCTCAACCATGAGGGCAGACTATTTCCTAAAAGTTCAGACACTTGAAATACTGGGTCTGGGTATAATAGCATTTGCAACAGCTACAGCAGGTGGTGTTCTCCTTGGAAAGGTCATGATGAAGCTCAGTGGAGGAAAGATAAATCCGATGATAGGTGCTGCAGGAGTTTCAGCAGTTCCAATGAGCGCAAGAGTCGTGCAAAAGATGGCCAGCGATGAAGACCCAGGAAACTTCATACTAATGCATGCCATGGGACCGAATGTTGCCGGAGTTATTGGAACAGCTGTTGCAGCTGGGGTTTTACTTTCTGCTTTGGGTTGATTTCCCCTTCTTCCCTATTTCTCTATTTCCCTGAAAAGCTTAAATACTATGAGTGCAGTTTAGTTTAGGACGGTGGTGAAAGTGAAGGTTAAGACATTGATGACCCGTGATCCTGTGGTTGTAGAACTTCCTGCAACAAGGAATTATGCACTTGAGGTCTTTAAGAGATATAACGTTAGATCGTTCCCTGTAATAAACAGAAAAACTAAGGAATTAGTCGGGATAATTAGCATAAAAAGCGTTCTCATAAATCCAGATGAGGATCAACTTGCAATGCTTGTTAAGAGAGATGTTCCTGTAGTTAAACCTAATGATGATCTAAAAAAAGCTGTTAGGTCAATGCTTGAGATGGATTACAGGAGAGTAATTGTTGTTGATGAGAATAAACGGGTCGTGGGGATTCTAACTGTTGGAGATATAATACGGCGCTATCTATCTAAAAATGAAAAGATGAAAGATATCACAATAGAACACTACTATCAGAGAAATGTGGGGGTAATATGGAAAGGAACACCTCTGAAAGCGGCTCTGAAAGCTCTGTTACTGTGCAATGCAATGGCAATCCCCGTCATAGATGATGATGGAAATCTGGTGGGAATGGTCGATGAAACAGACCTTCTGAAGGATAGTGAAATCGTCAGGGTCATGAAGAGCACAGCTTTAGCAGCATCAAGTGAGGAGGAATGGATACTCGAGAGCAATCCAACACTCCTATTTGAAAAAGCGGAGCTTCAACTACCTAAAAAGCCTGTGGAGGCTATAATGAATCCTGATCTCATAATAGCGACGCCTCACATGAGTATCTACGAAGTTGCCCAGAAGATGTCAAAATACCATATAGAGCAGCTTCCAGTCATTAAAGGAGAAGGAGATCTCGTAGGAATAGTTAGAGATATGGATCTGATAAAGGTTATAGTGAGTAGAAGATGAAAACCATTTCTCTCTCTTTTATTGGCTTTGGAAACGTCGGAAAGGGAGTTGCTAAGGTTTTAATAGACAAAAGACGACTCTTTAGGGAAAAGTACGGTATCGAATTTAACATTGTCAGCATAAGTGATTCCTCCGCGACTATCTGGGACAGGGATATAGACCTCAGAGAGGCCCTCATAATAAAGGAGAAACTCGGTTCCCTGTCCAGATGGACGAATGATTATGAAATCTTTGATTTTAGCCCGGTTGATGTCGTTAGTGAGATTGACAGCGATATCATTGTAGATGTCACAAATGATCCTGATGCTCATATCTGGCACCTGCAGGCGCTGAAAGAAGAAAAAAACGTCGTAACATCAAACAAACCTCCCTTGGCTTTCCATTATAAAGAATTAATTCGTGAAGCGGAGAGGAGGGGGCTCAGCTATAAATTTGAGGCTACCGTAATGGCTGGAACACCGATAATAGCTCTCCTCCAGGAGTCACTTAAAGGAGACAGTATAGAGAAGATAGAAGGGGTTTTCAATGGGACAACTACCTTCATCCTCAGCGAAATGGAAAGAGGAATAAGCTTTGGAGAGGCACTTAAGAAAGCACAGGAACTTGGTATAGCGGAGAGAGACCCATCGGGAGACATTAACGGTGTGGATGCAGGATATAAAGCCACGATTCTCCACTGCATTGCATTCCATCCAATAACCTTCAGAGAGATAAAAATTAGAGGCATCAGCGAAATAACTGTGGAAGAGCTTTTGAGGAAGGGGCAGACCGTTCGACTCGTGGCAAGAGTGGAGGAGGACAACGTGAGGGTAGAACCTATAGCAATCCCAAAAAGCTCCCCTCTCGCGGTCTATGGAACATCAAATGTTGCCATTATAAAAGGCGACTTGATCGGTGAGATAATCCTGAAAGGGGCAGGTGCAGGTATTAAGGAAACCGCATCTGCAGTTGTTGGTGATATCATCAAGGCTTCTAAAAATTTATAACTGCTCTTGATTTATCCCCAGCCGGTGAGGAAATGGAGCATATAATAGCCCTGCATCAGGTCTATGGGGAGCTTATATTCAGAGGCTTAAAATCCGTTGAAATCAGGAAGGTTAGAGCATTTAACCAAGGAGATACCGTTTTTCTGTATATTGCCAGGGGAAATCCCTACACATTGAAAAGCACCTTGAGAAGGCTGGGATTGAGTGAAGAGCAAACATTGACACAGAGAGGGGCGATAACAGGTGGCTTTGAAGTTGGGGAGGTTATAGAGGCTGACTTGGAAACCCTCTGGGAACTCACAAAAGACAGAAGTGGGTTAATATTTGTTCATGGGGAGGAAAAGGGAAAAGAGTGGCTCTCAGAATATATCGGGGATGTGGGTTATGCCTTTACGATAGAAAGGCCTTTTCTCTTTAGAAAGCCAGTAACAAGGGAGGAAATGAAGAAAAAATACGGAGTTCATGTGGAAGGTATAATCCACCTCTCAAGCAGGAGTAGGAAAGGATGGGTTAAAAATCTAATAGAAGATTTGATAGGCAGGGAGATGATATATCTTTAGCTCTCTTCTGGGTCATAGACTATATACGGTCCTGTGCTCAGTCTTTTGATCTCCTCCTTTGTTAAAAGCCTGCTTTTTACCTTTTCACCTATCAGTGCACTGTTGCCGAAGGGGTCCATTATCTTTACCGTCAGAGGTTTTTTGCCGCCTTTAACATCCTCTATATAAGCCAGCAATTCATCAACTTTTTTGACAGCTTCCTCTTCTCCATCCTGCTTCTTGAAGTTCTTGGTCATTAGAAGAGTTTCTTTGACTCTTTCAAGGACTCCCTCTATGTTTGTTATGAAACCTTCGGCTGCTGGACCGGGCTCTATTTTAACTCCTATTTCCTCAAGCTCTATAGTCCCGCTTTTGCTTCTGACAACACGGGTAAAGAGATCTCTTTCCTCTTCAACTTTTATAGTGTATAATCTTGGTTCTCTCTCCTCAAGTATCATAATATCAGCGTTTCTGTAGCCACATTTCTCGCAGATTATGGTTGATTCCATAATCTTTCCAAAGTATGAAATCTCATGAATATGCTGAAATGCCCTAAGGCTGTTCTTGGCGCCACAAATTGGACAGTCTCCAAGGGAAACCTCCTGGATATCCCCCATGTTCTCACCCAAGAATAGAAAAAATCGATGCTTTATAAACCCATGGTTTGAAAAGCATGCTGTTGAAATGAATTGAGCAGTGCCAGAAAAAGAAAAAGAATCACTTGGCTATTTTGATATCTGCGGGAGTTACAAGTAGTTTAACTTCATATTTGCATATCTTAGCAGCTTGCCCGCCCAGGGCATTAACCATTCCTTTTATCTGTTCGGCAACTTTTTCAAGAACCTCTTGTTTAGCTTCGAGAGGGGTTAGATCAACTATAACGATATTGCCATTTTGGAGTTCCTCTGAAATCTTCTCTAAATCAGAATAACTTGTTACAACAATTTTTCTGACGTATCTTATTTCAGGTTTTATAATCTCTTTAGCAAGGACATCCTCTTCCAGCGGAATCACATCAACATCGCTCCTGCTCCCTTGAACCTCTTTTTTAATTGGAGCGAGAGGTTTTTTTCTTGGTTTTTCTTTCTTTGTTATGCTATCAAACAGTCCCATTTCATTCCCCCCAGATTAATCATAATGCTGAATTATTTTGGACATTTGTGTTTATATTTCTTTCTGAATTTTGAATTTCTGGTTCTCAGATAATTATGGAGTCTCTGAAAAATACCCTAAACCTCCTCTTTTCTTGGCCGGCTTAGAGGGAGTTGAGGTTCATTAAAGCTCCCGTCTAAACTGGCTTTATGTTGAAGGCTATCATAAAGAAAAATGTAAAAACGTTAGCTCTCCACGGAACTGAGAAGGATTGTCCGGATTTCTTTAGCTTTTTTCAATGCCATGTCAACAGCATACATAACTTCCTCAAGTTTGAAACTTCCACCTTCACTTTTCTGCACTGCTGAGATGTGACCATTTTCGTCGGTGGTTATCGTTATTTTGCCTTCCATTACATGCTCTTCTTCGAGATTAGGATCGACGAGCATTATGTTTCCTATCTTTGCAAATGTCACGGGAATGGGTACTCTCCTTACGGGAAGCGGTTCGTATTCATCTAAAACCTGAACCTCACCACTTTCCTCATCATATTGAACTTTCGGGATTTTTGTGCTCATCAAAGCGGCTATTGCACCAATTCCAGCAGCGTCAACCAGATTTCCATCATGATCCAAAACATGAACGTCTATGAATATAACTCTAACGAGTTTTCCGGGGACTATCACAAGTTTCTCAAGTTCTATAGCCTGACTTTCCCTGATTCCCCTATCTACAACACGGGCAAGTTCGATGGCATTTTCATCAGGAGGGCCCGGTTCAAACGTTGGTGATGCTAAGGGAACAAGTTCAATGTTGGTTGTCATGACACCTTTTTCTGGCAAATCTGGAAAAGGCTCGCCCATATCAACCTTGATTCCAACGAGAACTTGAGTATTCCCAAGTTTAACCCATGCAGAACCCTCAGCTTTTTCGATAACATTAGTCTTTATTTCAATTCCTCTGTAATCTTCGAGACCCCTACCATCAATTCTCTTACCTTCTTTAAGGAGTTCGATGATGTGATCTTTCATTATTGACGCCATAACTTCCATTTTCATTCACCTACCTCTTGGGCTATTTTGAGATATTTATCCCGGAGGGCTTCTCTCTGTTTTTGATAGACTGCTTTAGCACCCTTTATGGCAAGTTTGACAGCTTCATTGAATTCCTCCTTTGTCAGATATCCATCCATCTGAAGAAGTGTAATGTCATTTTTGAGGGGCATTATCGCAACTGGAACATCAGCCTCGCCGTAATTATCTTCTTCCTTATTGAGATCGAGAACTATCTCCCCCTCTATCTTTCCAGCAGCACATGCTGCTACCAAGTCTTTCATTGGAATTCCAGCATCAGCTAAGGCTAATGATGCGGCAGTAATACCAGCAACTCTGGTTCCAGCATCCGCCTGAAGAACTTCAATGAAAACATCTATTGCTGTTCTCGGAAAAAGCTGAAGGATAACAGCCGGTTCAAGTGCTCCTCTGATAACTTTGCTGATTTCCACACTTCTCCTGTCAGGACCGGGTTTTTTTCTCTCCTCAACACTGAAGGGAGCCATATTATATCTTACACGGAGTATGGCTCTATCCGGTCTCTGAAGGTGCTTTGGGTGGATTTCTCTTGGGCCGTATATAGCGGCTAAAATTTTATTTTTCCCCCATTCAACATAAGCAGAACCATCAGCATTTTTTAATACTCCTACTTCCATCCGAATTTTTCTAAGTTCATACTTTTTTCTACCATCTATTCTGTAACCGTTCTCGTCCAGCAAAACAATTTCTTCTGGTTTTCCCATCATTTTCCTCCACCTTCCCCAAGCTTGGGTATCTCCTCAATAATACCCTGTTCCTTCAGATCATTCAGTCTTTCAAGAAGAAAAGCCTTAACTCTGTCAGTTAATCCCTGGGTGTGACTTTCTCTGTTGACTTTAAGGATCGCCTCAATAGCGAGCTTTTCAAGCTCTTCCCGCTTTCCATTTACCCATACCCATCCATTTTGTCCGACTATTATTCTCGTGTTCGTTAGCTTTTTGATCATATTGATCATTGATCCTCCCTTACCGATGAGACGGGGCACTTTTGATGGTGTAATCTCGACTATCTGACCTCCTCTCAGTGGTCCTCCATTGAATGGCATGCCTTTGGTTGTGAGGTCAATCTGATTCACTTCGTTGAATGCTTTCACCTTGGCGTATATTATGTCCCCAATATCAAATATCTTCCTGAGGTCCGTTTTAACGAGATCTATTTTCTCCTCAACAGCATCCTGAACCCTTAGACCGGCCTGATAGGGGGCTCCTATATCTACCGTCCAGTTTGAGAATCTGACGTCAATAATTTTTCCGATTACATTATCTCCAACTTCCGGAATGTAAGGTCCTTCAAGGGGTATTACTCTTATAAAGTCGTTTCTGACTTCAACGAGTCCCACAACTGTTGAGTAAACTCTGTTTCCTTCCTTGAAAGTTCCTCTTCCATTTTTAAAAGGTCCCTGAGCTAAAAGTGTTCCCGGAACCACTAAATCCCTATTTTTTACAAAAACCCTTCTCATAGTCCCTTCCTCTCTATAAGTTTAGTTAAAGCAGAGCCCTTTGTAAGGGCGTTTAGTTTTTCATAAAATTCTTCTTCAACTCCACCCGGAATTTCAATGAGGAATATCCATGAACCATCGTTAGCCCATTCTTCCCTCTTTATACTCCCAAATTTCCTAACCTCACCGTAAGCCCTGCCAACATAATCTCCGGGTATCTTGACCGCTATGACCTTCATCTCTATCTTCAGGGGCAGTAGTCGCCTCAGGCTTTTAATTATCTGAGGAACTTGAGCTTCAGCATCTTTGAAGATGTCAACATGAACCCCTGCTTCCTCCATGGCGCGGAGGATTCTGTCAACAGGGTGAGGATAACCGGTTCTTGGATCAACAGCATGCCTGTGAATTATCGTCGCTATTTGTCTTTTCTTCTCTTCGAGCATCTCTCTCCGTTGTTGTTGGGTGAGTTGTACTTCGCCTTTTCTCAATATTATCTTTGCAACCTCGTAGGGATCACTTGTGCCAAAAATCTTCTCCATTTCATGTTCGCTGGCTTTATCTCCCTTATGAGCATCCTTAAAAATATAGGGAGTGGCGAGAATTTCCTCAATCTCAACTTCTCTGCCCTCTTTGTAGTCTCTGGCAAGATATGGGTCAACGAGTATTTCAAATGTTTCACCATGTGTCTTTAATCGAGCTATCACTGCTTTATCGACGCTGATTGGCATGTCTATCACCTCAGTAGTTGCTGTCGAGCTCTGTGTAATCTTCTCCTTTCTCTTCGACTTCTTCTTTCTCCATTTCAGTTAGGGCTTTTTCCAGACAGTTAGCAACTTCTTCACTGCTTATCTTTTTGAATCTCTTATCTTTCATTGTTATTACTGCTACTTCAATGTTCTCTGGAGAGGGCTTTTCCATGGTCTTTGCAAGGGCAAATATGGCGAGTCTAATTGCATCTTCCAAGTTCATTTCGTCCTTATACTTTTCTTCGAAGATCGCCATCGCAGTGTTTCTTCCGCTACCTATTGCAACAGCCTTCCACTCGAAATATGCACCGCTTGGATCTGTTTCAAAAAGTTCGGGCTTATCATTCACACCTGCCATCAAAAGAGCAGCACCAAAAGGTCTAACACCACCGTACTGAGTGTGGGCCTGTTTCAGATCACATATCTTTTTTACTAAGACCGTAAGGGGAACAGGCTCACCGTAAGTTAAACGGTAGATTTGAGCTTCTAAACGTGCTCTATCAACCAGCACCCGTGCGTCTGCTATTATGCCACTCGATGCAGCTGCTATATGGTCATCTATTTGGAAGATTTTTTCATAGCTTTCCGGTTCAATTAAACGACTTGTTACTCTCTTTTCTACAGCCAGAACAACTCCTTCTTTGCACTTAACCCCAACGGCAGTTGCACCCCTCTTAACAGCTTCCCTTGCATATTGAACTTGGAAAAGTCTGCCATCAGGGCTGAAAACCGTTATAGCTCGGTCATAACCTGCTTGCGGTGGTACAAACGCCATTTTACATCACCTCATAAGTTATCGTAATTAACTCTAATTTTTGTACTTCTCCTTTTCCTTATATACCCTCCGTCTGAGGCACTAATTAAGTTTTTCTATCTCTCTCTGAATGTGATGAGTGCCATCCTATGGGAAATCCTTCGGGCCATCTCAAGAGGTAAAAATGCCAGCAGGAAGATTAAAATGGCGATAGCATAAGATGCAACTGGAGAAAAGGGTTTAAATATCATGAGCAGGAATGCCACGAGCATCAGTATTAACCCTATTCTCATGTACTTTATATACTCTCTTTTCATTATCTCTATCTTCTCCTCACTCTCCATCTCATCACCAACATATTTTTATTTTGGGGAGCATTTAAGATTTTGGTGTTCCAAATGCAGTGTCCATTTTGCAATCCCGGGGAAGATGTCCTGCTATATGAAGACTCATTTATCCAAATCCTAATTGACTCGTATCCTGCCTCTAAAGGTCACCTCTTAGTTGTTCCAAGGAGACATGTGGAAAGCTGGAAAGAGCTCGAGAGAGAAGAGAAGATAGCCTTGATAAGAGGCATTGAACTTGCCATGGAGAAGCTTGAGACAGCTTTGAATCCAGATGGATTCAACATTGGTATTAACCTTGGAAAAGCAGCTGGCCAAACTGTTCCGCACATACACATTCACGTCATTCCGCGTTGGGAAGGGGACTGCAATTTTCCTCGTGGAGGCATCAGAAAGGCAGTTCTTAATTTGGAAGATGAAAACTTGAACCTAAAAGAGCGCTGGGCAATGAACAGGCTGGGGGATTGGGA
>CAZAPD010000096.1:0-12522 GCA_964487115.1 uncultured Thermococci archaeon
GGAGTTGTTTAATGTTTCGAGACAGACAGCAACAGGGGGTCTGAGTGATTTGGTTAGATTGGGAATTTTCAAACGTGTCGAGAAAGGGAAGTATAAGCTAAAGACTCACCGTGAGTCAAATATGAGTCAATCATGAGTCAAATGAGTCAAAAGGTGAAACTCTATGAGCGAGACAAGTCAGGCACTGCAGAGGATTGCCAGGGGCACGGGTATTGTCTTTGCCGGGACGATTATTTCAATGTTTTTTGGATTTTTAAGCAGGGCTATAATAGCGAGGTACTTTTCGACTGCGGAGTATGGAGTGTTTAATTTAGCCATGACTGTTTTGAGTGTTGCTCTTATAATAGCTACGCTTGGTTTTCAAAATTCTCTTCCGAGAGAAGTTGCATTTTATAGGGAGAAAGAGCCTTCGAGGGTTGGAGATTTGATTTCGACAGCTTTGATAATTGTGGCATTGAACAGCGTAATCTGGACAGCAATTTTATTCTTAGGAGCTGGGGGTATTTCTCAAGTTTTCAAAGATGCGAGGCTGGTTTATGCCTTGAGGATAGTAGTTTTTGCACTGCCTTTTTGGGCCCTAACCTTTGTGATAATCTCGATTTCTCGTGGGTTTGGTAGGGTTAGGGAGCAGGTTTATTTTCAAAACATAGTTTATCCGACTGTGTTTTTGGTTCTTGTTGTAGTTGGGGCATTTTTGAAGTTCTCGTTTACTTTTGTCTTTGCTGCATACGTCGCCGCATGGGGCTTGACATTTTTGGCACTGCTATTCAGCGCGTGGAAAATTGGACTTCTCAAGCTTGAGCTACAGCCAGAATGTAATATTGGAAAAAAGCTGGTTCTATTCTCTATCCCGTTAATGTTTTCCGGCATTCTAAACTTCCTAATGACGTGGACGGATACACTGATGTTAGGTTATTATAAGTCTTCTGAGGTCGTTGGGATTTATAATGCCGCCGCTCCGCTGGCTAGGCTCATTCCTGTCTTTTTAGCTTCGACTTCAGTACTTTATGTTCCCATAGCATCGAGACTCTACGCCCAGGAGAGGGTCAAGGAGCTGGGCAGGACTTACCAGATACTGACAAAATGGACGTTTTTACTCACTCTTCCCCTGTTCAGCATGATGTTTCTGTTCCCTGAAACAGTTATACGCTTTTTCTTTGGGGCCAAGTACGTTTCAGCAGCTCCAGCACTTCAGATTTTGGCTTTGGGTTTTATGTTTCACACATTTCTGGGGCTCAACGGATTAACACTGGTGGTCATAGGGGAGCCAAAGCTCAACATGATCGGGAACACGTTTGCTGTGGTTTCCAATGTTGTCCTGAACGTTCTTTTGATCCAGGAGTATGGAATAATTGGGGCGGCTGTTGCTACGTCTGTCTCATATTTTGTTGCCAATGTGTTTAGGTCGTTCTGGCTCTATCAAAAGACCAAAATTCATCCATTCAGCTGGAATTATTCCAAGCCGGTGGTTATTAGCTTTGTTTTGGTGGGATTAATTCAGTATCTGCATTTGAAAGTGCCGAGTATATGGTATGCTATCCCCGTTTTGATTGTTTTTCTTGCAGTATATATGTTCCTAGTTCTTTTGAGCAGGAGCATTGACAAGGAAGATGTTGAGCTATTTTTAGCGATAGAGAAGAGGTTGGGAGTTGATTTGAAGGTGATAAAGAAAATTTTGAGTAAATTTGCTTAAAATGGTGGCCTCCAATTTTCTAAAGCATCGTAATCTGGCTCTGGATATTCTGTATAGAAATCCAGACCAAACCAGTGAACTACTTCTAATATATTCTTGATTTGTCGTTCAGATAACTTGTTCTTCCATTTTGAAAGTTGTTTGGGAGTTCCCAAATATGATTTATCGTGCGTGGTTTTACTTGGTCTCCTGAACTTTACATAGACTTTTTCTGGAACTTCCTCATTTATGTAACTAAAAATTCTCCTGATTTCATCTTCGAAGTCTGTAATCAGTTTCTCATACACAACGGTATACCAAGCATCAGGATGTTTGCTTATATATGAGAGAGGCACATAATTGTCCATACTCCAGATGGCCGCAAGGATTTCCTCTTGAGTGTCTATTGTTTCAAGTTTTTTCATTAGCCATGTATCCTCCCTTATCTGAGGGATTTGAGAAGCTTCTCTCAGGGCTATTTCTTTTGGGAGGGGGATGTCTTTGGGGATGAAGTAGCCTCTAATCCCTGTCTTGAGCTGGGAAGCTATCGTGGCACAGGGGTGGCGTATTATGAAGTATGTCCCCTTAACTTGGAAATTGCTTACAATCCATGGAAGCAGCCTATTGGCTCGTATGAATTTAACTAATATCTTAGTTGCTGATAAACGCTTATAGATATCCAGAGGTGTTAATGAATATGCTGGCTTTCTACTTATTATTTGAGCAGTAAATACGCGGGTCAAATATTCTTTAAGGGGCTTATTTTCAACTCTCGGGTCAAGATATGGCCTTGGAGGTAGATTAAGCTCTTTAACCTCGGGAAACCACTCTCTGTGAAATGGCTCAAATATTGATTTATATTCTGGAAGAGTATCAATAAGTTCCATGAACCAAGTTGTCCCTCCTCGGGGAGTCCCGGAGATTACTATGGTGTCACTCAACTTCCCTCCCTTATGGGCAATCATTCCAAATAGATCAATTTGCTGTTTGACTAAGGCCTCTGTTTTCAGCGTGTATCTAATTAACGAGTTCAATATACCTCATCCCCCCAACCAATTGACCATTATACCCTTTTAATCCTTAACGGAGTGATCCAATATATGCTAATGTCATTGGATGAATATACAATTGCAACTGTTGGGTCTACTTTCATCCGAACGTACTCACTTGGAAGCCATCTCCAATACTGCATTCTGCCGGAGATAGTTGCATCATAAAAACTCCATACTGCGCGTCCCATAATGAAATAACGTGGCTTTGAAAATATTTCTCCGACTAAATTATATCTATTGTATCCGAAGTGTTCCGGGATTAATGAGCGACCTTTTCCATAGAACAGAATGTTTTTGGCTTCCAAGGTTTTGTCCCTCCCAAACCATGCTTCGTAAAATCTGTATTGAGTTATTTGGCCATCGTCATATGCAATTATATTGGGATTTCTGTTATAAAACAGCCATCCTGTTCCAAAATACTCCGACGGAGATACTTGTCTGTTCAAGTTTCCACTTAGTGGGCTCATATGAACAGTGAATATTGAGAAATATGCCAGGAGGAGTATTAATAATATAGATGTCTTTGCATGTTTGACTGGGATTTCTCGAAATAAAATTATAGAACCTAATGGTAAAGAGAACGCTAGAACATATCTAAGGGAACGCTCAAAGTTAACAAAGTGTAGAAAAAGATTAATAAAACTCCATGCCACAAATATAAAGAACAAAGGAATAAAAATCTGGTATAAGGGAGCATTTGGAATACCCTTAGAGTGAAAGTCTGGTTGCTGTTTTTTTCTGAGAGTTCTCCATATCAACACCAACGCGGTTAATGAGAATAGTCCAACTCCAAAATATCTGTATGTAGCAAATTTTATTAAAGTATATATTGAGAGATGATAATTGTTTATATTGGAAATGTACATACTTAGGAATGGATTTTTTCCGGGATTTGCTAACGACATCCAGAACATCACAAAGCTAATTTGTATTGGGCGGAATGAAAGATACCATGTAAACCATATCGCCAGTATTATAGTGGCCATATTTGGTACAAATTTTTGGCTATGCCTGAATGTTTCTTCTGGATTGTTGATTCTACTTATAATGTCCAAGAATATTAAGATTAAAAATAAGTACATAGATGTTAATGGATGAAAATATACCAAAGAGATGTATAATATTGAGACTAGAATGTATTTCTTGGTTTTCGATATCTTGGATAGCCATGTTCCTAGTATTAGGAACATAAATACGTATGAAAACATATTACCTACCATGCTTGTATGCCAATATCCTAGTGGAAAAAGCATCCATCCAATGATGAATATCTTTGCGATATCCTGGTTAATACTTGAGTTGATAAAAATATAATACCAAATTAGAAGCATTATGCAGAAAAACGCAGGTAGCAGAATTGTTAATCTGTTTAAAGACGCACTTGGTATTAGAACCAAGCTGGATATCAGGATGTGCATTAGTGGGTAAAAATTATCACTACCAACGTGTCCGGTATTGAGTATGTCTTTCACGCGTCCCAGATGTTCAAGAACATCACATCTTCCGTAAATAAAATACCCCCTAAAAACCGGTAAAAGAAGTACTGTTAGCTGATTCATAAATAAAATTATCAACATTAAGGTTCTATCTTTGTTGTAATCTTCCTTGTCTAGTAATATCCAAGATAGTGATATTACATCAACGAGGATAAAATTTACCCAAAGAATACGCGGATAAGCATTGTAAATTGAGACTTCATACGTTTTGGCGCTTGGAGTTGTTAGGAGAATGTAGTAGTTGATAATAAAGAGAAAGAAAATCCCTATTATGCTAATGATTTTTAGAGTTTTGTAAAACCGTACAGGCCATCTAGCGTTAGTTAGCGGATACATTATTTTCACCTTTCAAAGAAAGTACAATTTTAGGTTCTATCGACGTTTTGCGTTGGGATATTCCTCCGAGGGAACTGAATTTTACCTTTCTCTGAGCAAATTCTGAATCCTCAGCAAAAATCTCCATTAAAACTCTCCCATCAGTATCTTTTGGAATTGGTAGTCCAAATATATGAAGCGCTGTAGGAACTATATCGTAAACACGGGGACTCTTTTTGAACTCTATCTTTTCCTTTATGGCATCCCCATACGCGGAGAATATCCCGTGAATTTCGTGGTCTCCTTTGTAAGTTTTTTCTGTGATTTTTCCAGTAAATTCATGGGAGAATTCAACTCCTTTTTGCGGGATGACCACGAGATCTGGCATATTACGAAGATATGATCCCCGATGAATTTTGCTAAATTCAATGACATCAAAAACTTCGTCATATTCAACGAGGGCATTCTTGATGTCTTCAATTCTGTTTTTGGTTTTAACATAGCTTCCCCAGGTTGCAGGTTCTACCATAAAAGCATCTGCATTTTGCGCTATGTAGCTTATGGAGCTTGCCGAGGTTTTGGTTTTTGTTATTAATGTGTCCAGTACTTTTCTCGGCACTATGTTTTTGGCAAGGCGAACAAATTTGGCTTTTAATCTGTTATATTTTATAAATCCGCTCTCAGCTAAAGCCTCATTCACGTAGAATATCCTGTCTTTAACTTCAAATCCATGGTCGCTGACTATGAAGAGAGCATCGGCCATAGATTTTGCGGTTTCTATGAATTCGTTTATCAATTTGAACGTCGGAGCTACAATGTGGGAGTCCTTACCTTCCAAGATCTGTGGAAATATGTGCGAAAACCAGTCAGGTTCACTAAAAACAATAAAATATAGGTTCCAGTCTTCTCTTTCAAGGAGGTCGTAGTATAGGTTCAGCCTAGTTTCTGTGTACTCCTTAACTTTCCTTGGATATTCATCTTTTCCATGTCTGGCCCAGTCGTGAGGAGGATCAATTAAGTATTCCTTGTACTCCTCCTCTAATCTCTGGGGAAACATGCTTTGTCGGGGGGAGGCCCAATCGGAAACGATGATAGTCCTCTTTTTTCTCTTGATGCCACTAAACGGATACGTCATGGGTAGATTTATTAAGATGCTTTTCAAGTTGGCTCCTTCAAGAACTTCTGAGAGACGCGGATATTTCACGTCCTTTGAAGTATATAAACCGACGTGATTTTTTTCCACGTCCACTTTTTGCCATCCGATTATTCCATGCTTGGCTGGATTGACTCCGGTAAAGATGGATGTCCAAGAGGGTGGTGTGTAGGGAGGAATCGTTGAGATGAAATCATAAAGCTTGGTATTATTTATTCCAACTAAACTTGCAGTTGTTTTATTTGCTCCATCAAGGCCAATAATAACGACTTTTCTATTTTTCATTCTTCTGCCTCCATGTAGTACTGGATATTTGTTTGTAAATTCTTACAATCTCTTTCGCAATGTTATTCCAAGTGAACCGCTCCGCGTACTTCCTTATCTTCTCCCTGTTCCACTCCTTCTCCAGGGCTATTAAAATTTTCTCTGCCAGACACTCTGGGTCTTTTGGTGGGCAGAGCAGACCATAGTCCTCAGAGGTTATTATCTCAGGAACGCCCCCAACCGCGGTTCCAACGAAGGGCAGGCCAACACCTAGGACCTCAAACATAACGGTGGGGTTGCCTTCGCTCAAGCTCGGAAGCACGAACAGATCGGCGGCGTTCATCCAGAGAGGGATTTCGGAATGAGGTTTAATACCTTCGAATCTAACATATTTCTCGAGGTTCCTCTTTTTGATGATATTTACGAGTTTTCTTTTGAGAGGACCATTTCCAATTATTGTTAATAATACATCTTCTCTAGTACGTACAACTCTCTTTATTGCAGTTATGAGAACATCATGTCCTTTGATAGGAACTAAACTAGCAACATTAAGAATTATCTTCTTGTCCGGGGGGAGTCCTAGATAATCCCTTGCGACGTCTTTGTGTATAGGCTTAAACAGATTTGGATTAAACCCGTTGGGAATTACAGAAATTTTGTTCCCTGAAACACCGAGATCTTTGGACAATATTGTTGAGTTACGATAACTTACAGTGATAATGTGATCAGCAAATTTTAATGTCTCTAAAATAATATTTCTCCATCTATCGTTCCTAAATGGAAAGTCGTAGATGTCATCTCCATGAGCCGTAATTACGAATGGAATTCCTGTTTTTCTTTTTATTAAACTGCCTGCTTGCCCATAATGATACACAAAGTGAGAATGAATAATGTCGAAATCAATTTTTTTGTCGGTTATTACACGCTGAATTTTCTTGTAAATGGCCAAACCTAACGTGTAGTTTTTACCATCAGGCACTATATACGGGAAGGAGAGAACATGGACATATACATTTGGTGGCTTTTTGTTGAGGTTTATGAGTGATTTATACGTGTAATTCTTAGCATGGTCTGATAATCTGGGTATGCGAACCTTGCTAATAAGGTCAGCAAGGGAATTATGCTTGACAAATACATGGATCTCCTCAACAAGTTCAGACATGGCTTCCACTTGATCTTTAACAAAGTAATTGTAATGGGGGGCTATTATTAGTATTCTCATCCTGATCCCTCGATCCACTTTCTAAGCCAAAGTTCGAGTATGACCACCTTCCAAATAGCTTCCCCAATGAAGATACTCTTTGAACCATTTTTGCTTCTGTATATCTTGTGTATCTTTTTCCAGTCCCAATATTTTCTGCGTTTGAAAGATTCGGAGTTGATGATTTCCCATATGAACTCTCTGATCTCCTGTGAGTTTGCTATCTCCCTATCAGGAGTTGCAAAACCAATTTTGTCCTTCCTATTAAGGATAACCTCAGGGACAATTCCCTTCAGAGCGTTTCTTAGCATGATCTTTGTAATCCCGTTTTTTATTTTAGCTTCGGGGGGCGTGGAGAGTACATATTCTACCAACTCTGGATCGAGAAAGGGTACTCTTGTTTCAATCGACCATCTCATAGCGTTTTTATCCTCAAACCTCAGCAAATGCGGCAGGTTGTTTATCACGGCACTAATCAGGGCCTCGTTTAAGCCTTTTTTCTGGAATCTCGGGTCTTTACGGTTTTTGAATCTTTTGATGAACTCTTTTGAGAGGTAGGTACTGCGATTAAGTATCCATCTCTGTAGTTTTTCTGGTAGTAACAGCCCTGCAAAGTACTTTACTGCTTTGAAGGATCCAGTATTTTTTCTGTAGCTAATTACTTCTTTAATAAGCTGGCGCCACTTCAACTGTTTGAAAAGCTCATAATAGTAGTATCCAAAGAAGTAATGATACCCTGCTAGAATTTCATCGCTTCCCTGTCCATCCAGCAAAACCTTCATTGTGTGCTCCCGGGCAAGCTTCATAACTCGATACTGACCGTATATGCTCAGGGTGGAGAAGGGCTCCTCCTGTGTTTCAATTAAATCTTCAAGGTCGTTCAAGACTTCTTTGCTGGTAAAAGTGGTCTTGTACCATTCGACATTACACCTATCCACGACAGCTTTCTGATACCTGCTTTCATCTATTTCCAAACCAGGAAATACTAGAGAGAACGTCCGTATATTTTTATCTGGTTCGATTTGTCTCATAGCGCATACTACGCTTGAACTATCAAGACCACCACTCAAGCAGGATCCAACAGGAACATCAGCAATAAGCCTTCTCTTAACTGAGCGGAAGAATAATTCTCTGAACCTTTGAGGATCTGCAGGTTCTTTTTTTGATCTTACATTGGCACGGAGGTTATAGTACTGGTGTATATCGAGAGTGCGGGTTTTTAAGTCAAAAACAAGATTGTGCCCAGGCATGAGTCTCTTTATTCCCTCAAAAAATGTTTCTTCCGTATGGTCTAAGAGGTTATAATAAAGGAAATCAAATATCATAGCATCGTTGGGTTTTCGTTTTATGTCATGTTCCAATATCGCTCGGATCTCAGAGCTAAAGATGAGGTTGTTTCCATCGTAATAATAGTACAGAGGTTTTATCCCAAATCTGTCTCTACTTAAGAAAATCTTGTTCTTGTTTTTGTCGTATATTGCAAAAGCCCACATCCCATTGAACATCCTTACGCACTCTGGACCCCATTCCAGATATGCGGCCAGAATGACCTCTGTATCTGTGTTGGATTTAAAAGAGTATCTCTCATCCTCCAATCTGCCCCTTAGTTCTATAAAGTTATATATTTCTCCATTATACACAATCCAAACTTCGCGATTATCTTTTTTGTATTTCATCGGCTGGTGACCTCTGGGTGAGAGGTCAAGGATAGCAAGCCTAACATGACCTAGACTGACCTGATCATCGATATAAACCCCTTCGTCATCTGGGCCTCTGTGCCTGATGGCATCATTCATCCTCCTAACTAAGGTCTCATCTGCCCATGAGAATCCGTTAATTCCACACATCTACACCCCTCCATAGAGTATTCTTACAATCCTTTTGCTCGCCTTTCCGTCCCCGAACCTGTACGAGTATGTCTCACCTCTTGGCTCAAAGCTCCGTATGGCGTTGAGAATCTTACTCTTATCCGCCCCAACGAGCACGTTCCAGCCGTCTTCTACTGTCTCAACCCATTCCGTCCTCGTTCTTAATGTTATGCAAGGAACTTTCAGGAAGTACGCCTCCTTCTGAATCCCGCCGGAGTCGGTTAAAATCTTTCTGGCGTTCTCCTCAAGGATGAGCATGTCTAAGTAACCCACAGGAGGTATTAAAAC
Source organism: uncultured Thermococci archaeon (assembly GCA_964487115.1). Taxonomy (GTDB): domain Archaea; phylum Methanobacteriota_B; class Thermococci; order Thermococcales; family Thermococcaceae; genus Thermococcus. The sequence continues at coordinate 9,310 of CAZAPD010000096.1, forward strand.
AATGTTTGGGGCTTTTTCAATCCTTTCCATAAGCCCGTAGGCCTTCAGGTACTTCCGGGTCCTCGGGTGGGCTGGGAAGACTATCGGCTCTTCACTCTCGATGAGCGCATCGATGATGTTCTTCAGGTTCTCCCTGCTGTCAGTGTTCTCCGCCCGGTGAACCGTCGCCAGCAGGTACTTCCCGGGCCTCAGGCCAAGTTTTTCCAGAATGTTTGAGCTTTTCCTCGCGATTTCAATGTTATGGAGGAGGGCATCGTACATCACGTCCCCGGTCAGGTAAACTCCCTCCGTGATTCCCTCCTTCTGGAGGTTCTTCATCGCGGTTTCGGTGGGGGCGAAGAGGTAATCGCTGATGTGATCTGTCAGAACCCTGTTAATCTCTTCAGGCATCTTTTTATCAAAGCTCCTTAAACCTGCTTCAACGTGGGCCACCTTTATGTGAAGCTTAACAGCGGCGAGAGCGCCGGTGAGTGTCGAGTTCGTGTCCCCGTAAACTAAAACCAGATCAGGTCCCTCCTTCATCAGGACTTCTTCAATCCTCTTCAGCATTTCCCCTGTCTGGTGTCCGTGGCTTCCAGAGCCGACGCCGAGGTAGTACTCTGGTTCTGGAATACTCAGCTGTTCAAAGAATATCATGTTCATCTCGTAATCGTAATGCTGACCGGTGTGGATTACGATCTCCTCAAAGTACTTCCTCAGCTCCCTTGAGACAGGGGCCATCTTGATGAACTGAGGTCTCGCTCCGACCACGGTTGCTATTTTCATTCCCATCACCTGAAGCGGTATTGGATGTCCGGATTCTCTCTGAACTTCTCCATGCTCTCGGGGTAGTTCTCAAGGAACCAGACCATGAACGACGTTATATCTATCTTCTCCTTGAGGAGTTTCTTCCTCTTCTTCTGCCATTCCTTCTTGAGGTTCTCCACCTGCACCAGCTCGAGGGCTTTTTGGATGGCTTTCTCCGGATCGCGGATGTTGAACATCAGCCCAAAGCGCTCCTCAAGCTCAATGAAGTTTCCCATGTCGTTTGGACCAACGAACTTGTTGCTCCTGATCGTTGGTGTTCCCAGTAACGCTCCCTCAGTTGCCATCGTCTGTGTATCCGTGACGAGGAGCTTTGCGTAGTATATGACATCATGTATCCTGCTCTTGGGGACTTTAAGGACGTTGTCCTCGATCTCCCTCGGCACCTTGCCCTCTGCGGATATGAAAACCGTGGCGTGCTTTTCGAGTTCTTTTACAAGCCTTACCTTGTCCTCCCGTGTAAACCCCCTGATGCCAGCGTCGTGAACGGCGTCAAAGGCGTTAAACCTCAGCAGGACGTAGTCTTCTCCTTTGGACACTCCAAGTTCGTCGAGAATGTCATCGCGCGGGGAATAGTAGTTTGGGTGTAGGTATGCCATCTCTTTGTAGCTGGCTATTTTGAGGTGCTTCCTACCGAGGTCATCTCTGAATGACTCGGGGGTTAGGAGGACATCAACGAAGGGCATGAACAGTTTGAACTGGACTGAATACGACAACGGGTTCACCCTGGGTTCGGAATCATTGAAGACAACGCAACCGCTCTTCAGCAAGAGGGAGGTGTAGGCATCGTACACCCCAAACCCTGTCACCACGGCTGGCTTAAAATCTTTTAGATATTTGTACGCCCTTATAACGTCAAAGGGCAGGGCGAGTATCTTCCCGTATTTTGAGTTGGCCCTGTATGAGAAGATCGTGGCGTTGTACCCCAGCTCCCTGAGCAGGTCTCCTATCTCGCCGTACCTTCTGAACAGCAGTTTTACTTCGTTTCCCCTCTCCTCGAGGCTCCTGGCGATGTTACGGTAAAAGTGAAACTGGGCGGGAGTGTTGATGAAGATTCCAACCCTCATTTGTTGTACCTCCATGCCTCTATGAGACACGCTGAACCAAAGCTGAGTATTCCCAGTCCAAATATCTTGAGTGCTGTGTCGGTGGAGATCACAACAAATCCCAGCGAGGAGATGATGAGAATAGTCCCAGCATAGTACAGTACCCCAAGAGGATGCCCCCTGCGGAGATACTTGATCCATACCCTCCACAGAAACGATTTTAAGAGGAACTTGCTCGTTGAAGAGGCGAATCTTAATATTTTAAGCTTAGATACCTCCCCAACCCGGTATCTTATTCTCACGGGCACGTTGATGACCCTGAGCCCTGCCACGTTTGCTTTTATAAGGACGTCGTTTTCAAATGCGTATCCCCTGTGGAGGGAATCCAAATCCAGTTTTTTGAGGGTTTCTGCAGAAATGGCAACGTATCCATTTTGAGGGTCGTTAACGTTCCAGTACCCGGAGGCAATCTTGTTCAAAACGTTCAGCAAAAACGTCCCAAAGATGCGTATCCACGGCATCTCTTTCCAGTGTTCCCCGTGAAATCTAGTGCCCTTGGCTATGTCAGCCCTTCCCTCCACTATCGGGTCAAGAAGTTTTGGCAGGTATGCGGGATCCATCTGGTTATCCCCAGCCATAACAGCGAGAACGTCCATACCTTCCTCCAATCCCCGCTTCCAGCCTGACACAATGGCACCGCCCACGCCCCGATTTTTTTCATGACGTGTTAGCTCAACTCTTCTGTCCCTTTTTATAATTTCTCTGACCACGTCCGAGGTTTTGTCGGTTGAAGCATCATCAACTACATATATCCTGTCCACAAAGTCAGGCATCTCCTCTATGGTTCTCCCTATCAATTTTTCCTCATTGTAGGCGGGAACTGAGACTCCAATCTTTTTGCCCCTATACATAGATGGACACCCGTTACTGGGGAATGTAGCCCACTCTGTAATACCTGAATCCTAGTTTTTTAGCCTTTTCTGGATCGAGGACGTTCCTCCCGTCCACTATAACCTTGGTGCGCATCTCCCCTGCCAGTCTCTCAAGGTCGAGTTCCTTGAATTCTTTGTGATCAGCGGTTATGACTATCGCGTCAACCTCTTTGAAGTCCTCCTTCCACTTGCCACCGAAGCGCTCCGCATCTTCAGGAGTGCACAGCGGGTCGTAAGCGTAAACGTTGGCCCCCCATTCTTTTAGCTCTTTGATTATTGGGATAGCTGCACTCTTCATGAACTCCCTTACACCACCCCTGAAAGTTAAGCCCAGCACGAGAATGTTGCTTCCCTTCAAAGGCTTTCCAACTTCATTGAGGCCCTTTGCTGTGAGTTCAACGATGTGATGCGGCATGGAGTCGTTAATCTCT
>CAZAPD010000097.1:0-3465 GCA_964487115.1 uncultured Thermococci archaeon
CTTTCATCCACCCTTATATCTGGCTGTCCTGCATCCAATCTTATCTTAGGATTAAGCGAGGAGATTTTATTAAAAAATTCATAAACGTTGAACATCCCTACAAACCTCCACTATCTTCTCGAAGACTTCCCTAAACTTGCCGGCTTTTTTAAGGACTTCTTCCTCCCTCTCCTCATCCCTTATTGGCAAGTTTAACTCTCTCTTTATCGCTCCTATTTCCTTAGCAATCCTGACCCTCTCCTCCAAGAGTCTAATTATTTGTTCGTCTATCTCATCTATCCTCTTCCTAAGCTCATGAAGCTTTTCCAACTCAACCACCTCAGCAAATGGTCTGCCAAAACCAACGCCATCATGGCTTCAACAACTGGCAGAGCTTTTGGCACTATGCATGAATCAAATCTCCCCCTAAGCTTTATCTCAGTTTCTTCCATCTTTTCCAAGTCAACCGTTTTTTGTGGCCTGTAAATTGAAGGTGTTGGTTTAAATGCAATTCTCGCAACTATTGGCATTCCGTTGCTTATTCCTCCTAAAATGCCGCCGCAGTTGTTGGTCTCTGTCATAACTTCCCCATCTTTGACAACAAAGGGATCGTTTGCTTCACTTCCCCTAAGCTCGGCTATCTTAAAGCCTAAACCAAATTCAACCCCTTTAACAGCTGGAATTGCAAAGAAGACTTTAGCTAAACCCCCTTCCAAATCTTCGTCATAAGGCCCACCAAGGCCAGGAGGAACTTTTATAGCAACAACTTCCACAACGCCACCGACACTGTCTCCTTCTTCCCTTGCTCTCTCCATTTCTTCGAGCATTTTTTGAAACGCTTCTTCATCCGGGCAAAAGCTGTTTTTTGAGCTAAAGATTTCTTTAACGCTCAAATCCTTTGCTTTTACCTTTCCAATGGATTTTATGTAGGCTTTCACTTCTATCCCAGCTTTTGCTAAGATCTCCTTCGCAAAGTAGCCGGCTGTTACTATTCCAGCCGTCAACCTGCCGGAGAAAAATCCACCACCTCTGTAATCGTTGAATCCAAAATACTTAATCTTAGCGGTGTAATCACTGTGTCCGGGCCTTGGGGTGTTTTTTATTTCTTCATAATAAGATGAATCAACATCTTTGTTCTCAATGATTACAACTATAGGAGAACCAGTCGTAAAGCCGTTGAAGACTCCCGAGAGAATTATTGGCTCGTCGTTCTCTCTTCTTTTAGTTGAGAACCTCTTAATACCCTTTCTCCTCTCAAGCTCAGCTTTCATCTTTCCTAAGTTAACTTTAATCCCCGGTGGAACTCCCTCAATTAGGACTCCAACAACTCTTCCATGGCTCTCGCCGAAGAGCGAAAATCTAAGCATTTTTCCCATCATTGATTAATCAACCTCCTCAAATCCTCAAAGAAGTTCGGATAAGACTTTTCGACGCATCTTTCGTTTAAGATGACACTTTTTCCTTTTGCGCCTAAAGCGGCAATTGTTAATGCCATCGCAATCCTGTGGTCATTTTGCGGATTCAATACGGCACCATTAAGCTCGCTCTTGCTTATTATCAAACCGTCATCGAGCTCTTTTACTTTTGCACTCATCTCTGCCAAGTTCAAAGCCATAGTCTTTATCCTGTCGCTTTCTTTGTAGCGCAAATGCTTTGCCCTCAAAACAGTTCTTCCTTCCGAGTAAACTCCTAAAACAGCTAAAATTGGAAAGAGATCGGGGAAGTCTCTGCAGTCAACTTCTTGACCCACTAATTCGTCCCTCTCAACTTCAACGTAATCTTTGCCAACTTTTACTTTGGCCCCAAACTCCCTCAAAAGGTCAAGGATCGCTTTATCAGCTTGAACGTCATCTTTATCCAATCCTTCAACTCTAACTTTACCGAATATCGCCCCAGCCACTAAAAAGAATGAAGCTGAGGAGTAATCACCGGGGATTGAGAAGTGCTCAGCCTTTATACCTTGGTGAACGTGGAAAATGCCATCATTTATTTCAACCTTAACATTAGCCCACTTTAGCGTTCTAAGCGTTATCTCAAGGTAGGGCTTTGAAACTGGGTTCAGCACTTCTATGCTTAACCCAACTTTAGCTCCTAAGAGAAGCAGGGCAGTGATGAACTGCGATGAAATGCTCCCATCAACTCTCACATAATTCTTCTTTATCCCCCCACCAAAAACCCTTACTGGCAAAAATCCATTTGATTGAGTTTTTACACCCAAATCATTCAAAGCTCTGAGCAGGGGCTCCATAGGACGTTTCCTTAAAGATTCTTTTCCGTCTATCACGCTTTCTCCATTTGCCAGGGCACTAATCCCTATGGCTAACCTTGCGGTTGTTCCTGATTCAAAAGCGTTAATTTTGGCTGGCTTAACTTCTCCAGAACTTTCGACAAAGTTCCAATCTGCTTTGGCTCCAAATGCTCTTACAGCGTTCAGCGTTGCAAGTGTGTCAGTGCAGATTAGCGGGTTCTCTATTTTCGTTTTCCCTTCCGAAAGTAATCCCAAAAATAGTGCTCTATGTGTGTAGCTCTTTGAGGGGGGAGCTTTAATTTTTCCATCTAAAGTTTCTATCGGCGTGATTTCTATCATCAGCTCACCTCAGCCTTGTTGTCAAAACCTCCCCATAGTCTCTCCAAGCCCCTACAATTTTTTCGGGCTCTTCAGCTATTGCAAACATTGTAGGGCCTTTTCCAGAAAGTCCGGCAACTGCTTCAACCCCTAAAGCTTTAACAATTGGCTCAAGGTTGTATCCTAAGAAAGACCCATATATCAGCCCGTTCAAAACCAAAGCTTTTTTCCACTCTCCTCTTAATGCTAACTTAAAAGCTTCTTCAACGTATGGAGCGAGGATTTTGAAGTTTTTGTTCTTTAAACTTGACGTCAAGACAGTTTCTTGGGGAATTAGCAAGACGACGGGTAGTTTTTCCACTTCCTCTATCTTCAAGAGCTCAAGCTTCAGGTTGTCTGTCAAACACAAACCGCCAAAGTACGAGGCGCATGCATCATCAAATGCTCCTGTTAAAGTTACACCAGCTCTTTTCGAAGCCTCAACGCCGAGCTTAACAACCTCAATATCAGGCAACTCAATTTTAAGCTCTTTTAGGATTGCATCTGTTAGAGCATTTGCCACTGCAGAACTGGTCTTCAAGCCCTTTCCAACTGGAATCTCCGAATCTATCTTAACTTTAACGCCAAAATCTAAGCCGAATTTATCTTTAATTGTCTCCACAACTGCTTTAACCAATGAAAAATCCTCAAACTTCTCCCCTCTAACGAAGATTTCACCGCTAACTCCTTCATCAGTTAGTTTAACCCTAACACTAACCTTCAAATCTATTCCAATTGCTCCTCCTTTTCCAGTGGCAAAGGCATTAATTACCGTTATCGCGCTAAATGCTTTGCCCTTCACCTTTAAGCGCCTCCAAGGCGACTTTACGCATGAACTCAACGTCTGGCTTGACTCCAGTCCACAGCCTAAAGCTCTCGGC
>CAZAPD010000098.1:0-20820 GCA_964487115.1 uncultured Thermococci archaeon
TCGAAAATTTTTCGAATAAAGATGTTCATTGATGAACATAGAGTTATATAGTTCAATACATACTTTTTTCGGTGATGAGATAATGGTAGCTAAGCCCAATGTTAAGGAACTACCCGGGCCGAAGGCAAAAGAAGTCATAAAGAAGAATTTTGAACTCTTAGCAACAACAACACAGGATCCAGAGACCCTTCCCATAGTCATTGACCATGGAGAAGGGATACTCGTTCATGACGTTGATGGGAACGTTTTCTACGATTTCGGAAGCGGTGTTGGTGTTCTGAATGTTGGCCACACCCACCCGCGCGTCGTCGAGGCCGTTAAGAGACAGAGTGAGAGGTTCACTCACTTCGCCCTGAATGACTTCTTCTACGAGAACGCAATTATACTTGCTAATAAACTGACGGAACTTACCCCCGGAGACTTCCCGAAGAAGGTCGTCTATCAGAACAGCGGTGCCGAGGCAAACGAGGCCATGATGAAGCTCGTCAAGTACGGCAGCGGCAGGAAGAGGTTCATCGCATTTTACCACGCCTTCCATGGAAGGAGCCAGGCCGTTCTCTCGCTTACCGCCAGCAAATGGGTCCAGCAGGACAGGTTCTTCCCGACAATGCCGGGAGTTGAGCACATACCCTACCCGAACCCCTACAGGAACCCTTGGCACATAGACGGCTACGCCGAGCCGGACGAGCTCATTAACAGGGTCATAGAGTTCATCGAGGAGTATGTATTCCGCCACGTCCCGCCCCACGAGGTCGGAGCCATAGTCTTCGAGCCGATACAGGGTGAGGGCGGCTACGTCGTCCCGCCGAAGAACTTCTTCAAGGAGCTGAAGAAGTTAGCGGACAACTACGGAATCCTCCTCGCGGATGACGAGGTTCAGATGGGCGTCGGAAGGACCGGGAAGTTCTGGGCCATCGAGCACTTCGACGTTGCCCCGGACACCATACAGTTCGGTAAGGCCATAGGCGGCGGAATCCCGCTCGCCGGTGTCGTCCACAGGGCAGATATAGCGTTCGACAAGCCGGGCAGGCACGCCTCCACCTTCGGCGGCAACCCAGTGGCAATAGCAGCCGGAATAGAGGTCGTTGAAATAGTCAAGGAGCTCCTCCCGCACGTCCAGGAAGTTGGAGACTACCTCCACAAGTACCTCAAGGAGTTCGAGGAGAAGTACGAGGTTATCGGCGATGCCCGCGGTCTCGGTCTCGCCCAGGCTGTCGAGATTGTCAAGAGCAAGGACACCAAGGAGAAGAACCCCAAGCTGAGGGACAGGATAGTCAAGGAGGCCGTCAAGCGCGGTCTTATCCTCCTGGGCTGCGGTGACAACAGCATAAGGTTCATACCGCCATTAATCGTCCAGAAGGACGAAATAGACATGGCCATGGAGATATTTGCAGATGCCCTAAAAGCTGTCCTCAAATGATCCCTCCACTTCTTTTTTCAACCTTTTCTTGCATAATTACACATTCAGGTATGCAAAGACTTTTTAAATAAAAAGCTCAAGCTAAAACTTGAAAAATGGAGGTGATAACATGGGTGACCCCACTGAAGCACTTGTCCCATATGCAAAGTGGATACTCATGGGAATTACGCTCCTTTATCTCGCCTATGTGTATGCAAATAAGAACAAATTCAAACAGGCAAATACAGTGGCTATATCAGGCATAATGGCTGCTCTGGTTACTGTTGCAACCAACTTGATAAAAATAAACGTCGCTCAGACAGGAGGCTACTTAAACTTTGGGGATACTATGGTAATGTTTGCGGCTGTCCTATTCGGGCCTGCAGTCGGAGCCTTCGCTGGTGGAGTGGGCTCAGCCCTCGGTGATATTGTCGGAGGTTATGCAGGATGGGCACCGATAACACTTGTCGTTAAGGGTCTTGAAGGTTTAGCTGTAGGGTATATCTCATCAAAAGGGAAGGGAGAATTTTCAATGATAATGCTTGCCACAATAATAGGCGGAACAATAATGGTACTCGGTTACTTTGTGGCGGAGATATATCTCGTAGGACTTGCAAACGCTAAAGTTGAAATTCCTGTCAACATAACCCAAGCTGTCACAGGAGTAATAGTAGGCGGTGGTCTGGCATATATGATAAAAAGAGTGTATCCAGAGGTCGAAGACCTCGTTTAACTCATTCAAACATCTATGCTCCTGAATTCCTCCCATATTTCCCTTTCCTTTAAGAAAGGTTCTATCGACACTCTTCGTGATGCCTTTCTCATCTGTCCCAAATATTGAGAATCAGCTATAACAGCATCGTATTCAAGCTCATGCACCTCATAAACCGAGAGTTCACATTCAGATATAAAATCTCGAACATACGCGAGAAACTTTGGCCCTACGAGGATTATGTCTGGATTAAGACCTTCTCTTGTTAATTCTTTTATGGCTGAACGTATAAGCCCCTCAACGTCCTCTTTCGTTATTACCTCACTCATTGTGAGCTCCCTCCACTATCTTTACTCCGCTTGATGTACCAATTCTCGTCGCGCCTGCGTTTATCATAGCCACCGCCTGCTCGTAGGTTCTAATCCCTCCGGCGGCTTTAACACCCATCTCTGGTCCGACGACCTTTCTCATGAGCTTGACGTCCTCGACGGTAGCTCCTCCCGTTCCAAAACCCGTTGAGGTCTTCACGAAGTGTGCTCCAGCCTCTTTCGCCAGTTCACAAGCTTTGATTTTTTCCTCCTCGGTGAGGTAGCAGATCTCAATGATGACCTTGACTTTGGCGCCTTTCTCATGAGCGACCTTGACGACCTCCTCTATATCCCTCTTAACATAGTCATAGTTCCCATCCTTCAAGGCACCGATGTTTATGACCATGTCCAGCTCATCAGCACCGTCTTCCAGAGCTTTCTTCGCCTCAAAGACTTTAACTTCAGTTGGCGTTGCTCCGAGGGGAAATCCTATGACACTTGCAACTTTAACATTTGCCTTCTTTTCCTCCAGATAGCTCTTGGCAAGCTTAACGCGATAGGGATTAACACACACAGCGTAGAATCCATATTCCATAGCCTCATCACAGAGCCTGGTTATGTCCTCCTTGGTGGCATAAGGCTTGAGGTTAGTATGGTCTATAAACTTTGCAATCTCGATTCCCATCACTATCCCCCATTAATAAAATATGTTATGAGGAATATTTAGACCTTTTCCCTCAAAAATGTGCATTTTCCAGAAAAATTTGGGGATATGGGAACTAATCCAAATCCCATCCTAAGATTATAGGGAATTTTTATTGACGCTGTATCATTTTACGGCTACAAAACTGACTGAATGACAGCGTTGTATATCTAAGAAAAGAGTTACATTTCCAGTGGAACCCGTGGAATGACAAAACAACAACTCAAACAAGAATAATTGTCTTTATGACATGATATATGGAGATTGTTTGACACAGCTTTCAGGAGACACCAACAACATATGCTAAACTAAATAAAAAGCTTTAAGAGATAAAAACTAACACCAGTCGAGGTGAATAACATGGAAGACCCGTTTGAAATTACTGCCGTGTTGGCAAGGGAGATTCTGGATTCCAGAGGAAACCCAACGATTGAGGTTGAGGTTTATACCCCTATAGCCATGGGGAGAGCCGCTGTTCCGAGCGGCGCCTCAACAGGAACCCATGAGGCCTTGGAGCTTAGAGATGGGGGTAAGAGATATCAGGGAAAAGGCGTCAGAAGGGCCGTTGAAAACGTCAACAAAATAATCGCACCTGAAATAATAGGAATGGATGTCACACTGCAGAGAGACATTGACATGCTGATGCTTGAGCTCGATGGCACGGAGAACAAGAGCAATCTCGGAGCCAACGCAATTTTAGGAGTTTCTCTGGCTGTTGCCAAAGCTGCAGCCAATACACTTGGCTTGCCACTCTACCAGTATATAGGGGGAACCAACGCTTATGTCATGCCTGTTCCAATGAGCAACGTCATCAACGGCGGGGTGCATGCAGGTAACGAGTTGGACTTCCAAGAATTTATGATAATGCCAGTTGGAGCAGATTCCTTCAGAGAAGCGATAAGATGGGTTAGCGAGACTTATCATGTGCTAAAGAGCGTTATAGCAAACAAATATGGTAAAGATGCTGTTAATGTAGGTGATGAGGGTGGCTTCGCCCCACCGCTTAAGGAACCCCACGAGCCACTTGAACTCCTCATAGAGGCAATTGAAGAAGCTGGCTACAAGCCGGGTGACGAGATAGCTTTCGCCATGGATCCAGCTTCAAGCGAGTTCTTCCATCCCGACATCAGTAAATACGTAGTCAATGGAAAGGAATACACAAGCGGCGAACTTCTCGAACTTTATAAGGAGCTTATATCAACATACCCCGTGGTATCACTTGAAGACCCCTTCCACGAGGAAGACTGGGAAGGCTTTGTCATGATAACCAGAGAGCTGGGAGACAAGATACAGATAGTCGGGGATGATATATTCGTCACAAACCCGAAGAGGATAAGGAAGGGCATCGAGATGGGAGCAGCAAACGCACTCCTTCTCAAGGTCAACCAGATTGGAAGCCTTAGCGAAGCCATTGATGCAGCCTACACAGCCTATCGTGCAGGCTGGGGTGTTGTCGTCTCCCACCGCTCAGGAGAGACTGATGACCCCTTCATAGCAGACCTTGCAGTTGCCATCAACGCGGGTCAGATAAAGACAGGGGCCCCCGCAAGGATGGATAGAAATGCCAAGTACAACCAGCTCATAAGGATAGAGGAAGAACTTGAGGGAGTTGCATACTATCCCGGAAGAAAGTTCCACAATCCATTTCTCTGATCCTCTTCAATTTTATTCAGAATGAAGGTGAGAACTTGAAGAGGAAGCTTAAAATCTACATTCCCGGTATTAAATTCCCTTCAATCTCCCTAACAGGTAGCTACTGCTCCCTGAACTGCGCCCATTGTGGGAGACATTACCTTGAAAGCATGCTCAAAGTCACCCGTTCTTCCCTGCTGGAAAAATGTCGAGAGATGGAAAAGGAAGGTCACAGCGGCTGTCTTCTAAGCGGAGGACTTGACAGCAGACTGAAGGTTCCAATTGACAGGTTTGCCAATGAAATCAAGGCTATAAAGAGTGAAACAAACCTTAAACTTAATACCCATGTGGGCTTTATCGACGAAAGTGACCTCGAATGGATTAAATATGTTGATGTTGTCTCTCTTGACTTCGTTGGTGATGATGAGGTTATCAAACGTGTCTATAAAATAGATAAAACCGTTAAGGACTATCTCAAAATTCTCGACCTGCTAACCGGAGCTGGCGTTAAAATCGCACCCCACATAACAATAGGCCTTGATTTCGGAAGGATATGGTGGGAGTACAGCGCTATAGACCTCATTCTCCAATATCCGATAGACGTTCTTGTTCTGGATGTATTAATCCCTACTAAAGGCACTGAAATGGAGAGAATTAACGCCCCTGAAGTTGAAAAAAGCCTAAAAGTTGTTGAATATGCCAGGGGAAAATTTAACGGAGAGTTGAGCATAGGGTGCATGAGGCCGCGTGGAAGATGGCGGCTGGAGTTTGATAGAGGAGCTGTTCTAGCTGGAGTTGATAGACTCACAAATCCCCCCAGAAAAATTATCGAATGGTCAAAAACCATCAGAGATGTTGAGATAATCTATGAATGCTGTGTTATGTGAGCTTTCTGGTATAATAAGCCCCACTATTCCTCTGTAATAGCTTTCTTCAATCTCAACTTCAAAAGAGTCTCTCACAAGCTTGTGGGTATCCTAAGGGTGTCATCCTCTATCAGGAGTCAGAGAATAAGCTTTGCAGACTTTAAGAATAACTGGTTTAAAATGCATGGATCACTCCTCGTGTACTCTAAGAAAATTGCTGCCTGATTTCAAACATAGCCTTTATCAGATTTGGAATTGTGCAGGAGACAAAAGAAGAGACCACAGTCGTCTTTCCTCCTTTGGAGGGTTCGGATCAACTCCTCGCCAACAACGGTCAGAGTAAGAGGTTCCTCAAATCCCAGGATGTTGGGAGCATAATTTCTGAACACTGCACTCACCCTAAAGAACGGCTTGAAGAAGGGAGAAAAGTCAATTCAAGAACCTACTTCTGCATAACTCAAAGCTCTCCTTCTCAGAGGCTGAAAGAATCCATCCAAGAGAATTTCGAAATATCATGGACATCCGCAATTCTGACATACCTTTTCCAGTAGCTCATGAAAATGCATGATCATTATGGTTTAAAAACTCTTGAGCTCAACTTAAGCCGGTGAGAAAATGGCATACTTAATTATCGAGCATCTCGAAGAGATAAGCGAGTGGCTCTGGCTGGAGTATGAACATGCTAGCAAGTGGTGGAGAGATAAGCTGATATTCACTAATGTGCGAGAGGACGAGCGGGAAAAGCTTGCAAAGCTGGGGAGCGTTTTAACGGAGAGTGTTACAAAGTTTCCCTTTGACCGCTCGAAAATCATCGTCCTCGACCTCCAGGCTGAGGAAGAACTGAAGCCTGAAGACATAGAAGAGGACACGATTATAGTTGTCGGAGGAATCCTTGGCGATGCAATTCCGAGAGGGAGAACAAAGGAATTCATAACCTCGAAGATGGAAGGCGTGAAAGTTAGACACATCGGTAAGCCGCAGTATTCAATTGATGGAGCCAGCATAGTGGCAAAACTGATTGCAGACGGCAAGAACTTGAAGGAAATAGAGTATGAGGATAATCCAACGATAAAGCTCGATGATTTCAGTGAAATCACTCTTCATTATGCCGTTCCAAAGCTGAACGGAAAGCTTTTGCTTACGCCAGGGTTAATTGAATTGCAGAAGAGGAACCTTGGATATTTTGATTCTGATGAGGAAATTAGCAATGAAGAGCTTGGGGAGTTCTTTGAAGGAAAGGGTGAGATTTAAAATTCCAAACCACGGAACACACTCCCAAAGTTTAAGAACCATTAACCTCCAAATTAAAAAGGGGTATTTTACATGAAGATAATAATTGTGGGCGCCGGAAAAACTGGCCGTAGAGTAGCAGCTCACCTCTCAGCGAATTATGACGTTGTTGTTATTGACAGGAACCCAGACATTGTCAATGAACTTAATTACTCGCTTGACGTCTTGGCTGTTGAAGGAGATGCTACAGTCCCAAAGACTCTCGAAAACGCCGGTGTCGAGAAAGCACACTATCTGATAACTACAACAGAAAGCGATCAGACAAATATAATCGTGTGTTCCCTTGCTAAAACCCTCGGAAATCCATTTACGGTTGCAAGGATTCACAATATGGATTATCTAACTGTTTGGGGAAAAAACAGAGAGGCACTGGGAGTCGGCCTCATGGTGTGCTCGATACCGCTGGTTGCTATGAGCATAGCGAATGTTATAGAATTTCCATCTCTGAGAATTCTAAGGAATATTTACGGTCCCCTTTACGTAGCTGAGGTTTCTCAAAAACCTAAGAACCTATGGTCTGTTAAAGTTGGGAACAGGCATATCATAATCGGAACCATGGAGGAGTTAAGGAGGACATTTAAACCTAAAAAACCCCGGAGGGTTCTGGTCATGGGAGCCAGTGAAACAGGTGTCCTCGTTTCGGACTTCCTCCTCAGGAAAGGCTGTGAGGTAAAGCTGGTTGAGAAGGATAGAGACAGAGCAGAGATGGCCTCGGAGTATCTTGATGATGCAACCGTTATCCTTGGGGATGTTTTTGACCCTATTCTCTGGGAAAAGGAGGCGCTTTATGATGCTGAAGTTGCAGTTGTGGCCTTCAAGAGAGATGCGGACAATCTTTTTGGAGCATTGCTGGCACAGAAAATGGGTATAGGGAGAGTTTTTGCAAGAGTTCGTGAGGGAAGATTTACAGAACTCTTCGAAGATCACGGGATTACCGCCGTTAGTCCCGAAGTAGTAACCGCGGATAGAATCGTGATTGCCACACAGGAAAAAAACGTGCTCGGCATTGTGGCTGCAATTCCCGGAGTCAAAGTTCTTGCCCTAAAAGTCGATGACGAGCTGGCTGGGAAGAGCTCCAAAGATATTAAAGGAATTGTGGGTCCTATAATCCGGGACGGAGAGATTTTAATGCCAATGTCCGATAACATGAGCTTTCAGAGAGATGATGTCCTGACCTTAGTAGTTCCTGAGGAGGATTGATTATATGAGGATAAGGGCTACTATGAGTCTCCTTGGTGAGATACTGATGCTTCTTGGCGCAACCCTCGTTCTACCCATGATAGTCGCTATTCACGATAAAACCTCTACAGCACCCTTTTTAATTCCTCTTTTTCTGAGCATTCTTATAGGTTTCATTCTCCGTTCTCTTGATAAAAATCCACAAATAGGGACTAAAGAAGCCTTTCTCCTCGTTTCAGTCGCATGGCTTGCGGTGGCCATTGTGGGGGCACTTCCATATATACTCTCAGGTAAGAGTTCTCTTGCAAACCCAGTTAATGCACTTTTTGAGAGCATGAGTGGATTCACGACGACAGGAGCAACGGTTTTGGATAACTTCAATACACCGTCAAGAGCAATAATGTTCTGGCGACAACTGATTCAGTGGCTTGGAGGCATGGGGATAGTCGTTCTGGCAATAGCAATACTACCCAGACTCAGTGTTGGAGGAGCTGAACTCATGAGCCTTGAAGCTCCGGGACCTCAGCTCCAGAAGCTCACGCCCCATATACGTAGAACAGCCAGAATCTTCTGGATAATCTATGTAAGTCTGACAGGACTTGAGACATTGATCCTTTCTGTCCTGCATTATCTTGACATGGCACCAAAAATGACACCCTACATGGCACTTGTCCACTCTTTCACCACAATGAGCACAGGTGGCTTTTCCCCACTAGCCCTCTCGATAAAAGCCTTTTCTCCTGCTGTTCAATGGGTTATAACAGTTTTTATGATACTTGCAGGTGCAAACTTCGCCCTCTTCTGGTATCTGCTTAGAGGAGACTTTAGAATAGTTAAAAATGAAGAATTCAGATGGTATGTAGGGATACTTTTCATCCTAAGTATTATACTCGTCCCGATGTTAATGAAGCAATATAATTTCACTCCGCTTACAGCTTTCAGACAAGCACTTTTTCAAGTTGCCGCAATAGTCACAACCACAGGTTATGCCACCATGGACTTCGCAAAATGGATCCTACCGGCTCAGTTCATTCTTTTTGTAGCCATGTTCATTGGAGGCTCCAGCGGCTCTACTGCAGGCTCTATTAAAGTTGTCAGATGGATAATAGCAACTAAAACAGCCACAAGAGAGCTCTTTACATCCTTCCACAATAATGCCGTTAAATCTGTGAAACTCGGGGGAAAAGCTGTCAGTGAGCGCTCTATTAGAGGAGTTCTGGCCTTCATAGTACTTTACTTCGCTATCTTTTTTATCTCCTCTCTGATAGTGGTTCTCAATGGAACAACCACAGGCCGACCGATATCCTTAGCCAGTTCAATGAGTGCTGTTGCAGCCACACTGGGAAACATAGGGCCGGGTATCGGCTCAGTAGGGCCGATAGCCAATTACCTGATATTCCCTGCATCAACCAAGATTCTTATGTTCCTTCTCATGTGGCTGGGAAGGCTTGAGATAATAACTGCAATCGTGCTTTTTACGCCCAGATACTGGAAGTGGTAGTCTGCGACTATCTCTTTTTCCACTTCTCCATGAAACCTCCAATTTCCTCTTGGACTCTCTCCCTGTCTGCTTTGTCAACGATGAGAAAGACCTCCTGAACTGAGCCGTCGCTTTTCGCTATCAGCTTCAGCCCGGTGGCTGTTTCTCTTGAAACCTTTATCTCAAACCCTCTTGAGTCGCTTGCGTAGATTCTCCCGGGAATTACCTTCTTAACTCCTGGAATATTAGCTATCTCTTCGAGAGGTTTTTCAATACCTTTAAGGAAGTGGTGTTCTCTTTTGACTCCTCGTTTGAAATGTCTGGGCATGTTAAAAATTCAACCATCACAGCTTTTAGCGTTTTCTCATGAGCAGGACAAAGAAGCTCAGGAAAATTATCGAACCCGGACCGCATATTTTATTCCCCGTCTTTGCACTGGTAGTTATTGTTGAATTCGTTTCCCTCGACAAGGTTTCCGTATGTGAAGGTTTTTCACTCTCTGCATGATATGAACAGCTTTTCCTGATTGTTACATTCATCGCTAGCGGCCTGAAGTAGCTCCCTGTTGGGAGGAAAAGGGGAGCAGGCCTGAGGGTGCCGTTGTAGAGGAAGGCATAGACAGGTCTGAAGTCGTCGGGTTTAAAGTCATAGAGAACAAAGCCCGAGCGGGATATAATTGAAGAAAAGCCCAAACTGCTCTCAAAGGTTCCGTTATCAATGCAGTAGGCATAGCTCATTATGGGGGGCAGGATAAGCAGATAGTCTCTCATAAAGACCCCTATCAGCAGTTTTAGCTCCCTCGCATCGTAGAGATACGGCAGAAGCTTTTCCGATGGAATTCTATAAACCCTGCTGCCGTTTGAGAACACCAGTGTTCCGTTTTCAAGCTGCCCTTCCGCCGTTGAAGGGTGTTTGCTCTCCATAAACTTCCATGTACTCACAGAGGGAACTTCAAGAATACCTGCTGGAGTCAGGTTAAACATTTTAGTACCATTTGGACAGCTCACTACGAGGTTTTCAGAGCTCAGATCAAACGTGCATCTTGGAACCACCGTTATTGAGCCTATTTTTGTCATGCTGCCACCAATGTAGTATATATTAAGCTCGTTGGAAGTCCCGGCGGCTATGTAGGGGAAGACAAACTTAGCCCTTCCAATAAATTCTCCAAGCTTCTGAAAGCATCCATTGTGGGCTCTGTAAATAACATTTCCAGTTAACAAATATGTGCCATTTCCTGCGGAAAACGCAGTAGGATTATAGACATAACGCACATAATAAACTCCGCTGGAGTTGGCATAGAGAATGATATAGTGACAGCAGTCCGCTGGAACCTCGTTGTAGCAGCACGGCTGGGGAGCACAAAGAGGATCTATCATAGTTGGCGTCCATTCGATGACTATGAGAACATCATTTCCGCTGCCTACAATTGACGAGTAGGTATAGCTGAACCCATCAGCTGATGCCAGCGGTGCAGTGAGTGCAACCAGAAGAAGCACGAGGAAAAAGCGATTCACACAACCACCATATCTATTATTTACACAAAAATAAAAATATTCTGGTTGGGTGTAGGATTAAGCCCTCTTCCTTACCTTTACGGCAATGCCCCTTCTCGCTTTAACCATCTCCTCACCGCTTAGAAGGGCCTTTCCAACACCGATCACTCTCTCATCTCTCACTATGCCAACGATATCATCGGGCCTTATTCTCTCGTCAGCCTCATCAACACCGATGGCAAAAACATCTCCCCTCAGCTCAAAGTCTATCTTCACCCAGTATGCTCCTGCTGCCTCATAAATCCTCTGCATTCCGTATGGGGTGACGCTTATCACTCCATCTCTAAAGGTTCCTGTCTGCTTCCCATTCACAAAAATCCTGAGCATCCTTGAGCCTTTAACTTGGGCATCATCTGGAAGAACGGCATCTCCTGCTCCAGCACCGAAGTAGAAGTCAAAGACTTTTCTGATGTTCTCTCTGAAGCGATAAGCTTTATCTTCTTTAGTTCCATTGATTTCGAATTCCTTTAAGGTCTCTGTGAGAGAATCGAGGCTTTTTCTACTCGTCGTGCCGTTTTTAACATTGGTGAAGATGATCTCCCTTCCGGTCATTTCTCCAGCTCTTTTGGCTATTTCGACATAGGCCTCGTCAAGATGTGCTATTACAGGAATGTTCTCCGAATACTTCTCAAGAGTTTTTGCAAGCAATTCTGCAGCGGGTTTGATTTCCTCCTCACTCCAGTGGCCGGTTACAACTATATCGTATTTTGCCAGCCACTCCCATTCTCTCGGCACAACACCGAAAGGAGACGTCAGAATCAGCTCATGGATTCTGTAGATTCCAGACCCCAACACCTCTTTTAATACCTTTCTGTAGAGGGTGTGGCTTCTTGACCTTGAATAAGGCTTTTTAGCAGAGCAGGGAAGGAGAACCAGCAGATCAACATTTTTCGGCGGAAAGAAACGCTTTCTAACCCGAGAATGCCATCTGATAACTTCAGGCCTTCTTATCGAGGCATCGCTTATGAAATAAACCGTTTCCCTTTGTATGGGCGTATATTTTTCGAGATAATCCGCGTGCTCTATGTCAGCTATCCTCAAAATTCCAGCATGGCTCTGGGTATGGAAGAAGTTTTCCACCAGATAGCGGAGTTTTCCTTCCCTGAGGGCCTTCCTGATTAGGAATATTGTTTTTTGCGCATATTCGATTGAATTACTTTCTTCCCCCCATAGAATGGGAGAATAGGGTGTGAAGCCTTTATTATGGAAATCGTAAAGCTTCAGCGAGCGTGTATCAAAGGCATCAACGCCGAGATAGACCGCCAGCGGATAGAAGAAAGGCTCAAGATCTGTTATTACCATCATGTTCGGGTCTAATTCACGAATTAAATAAAGATTCTGAAGAAATCGTCTGTAGTCTTTAATGGCAACTTTGGAATTACCCAAATAAACCGCATCAAACCTATTCATTTCCAGAATATTCTCAATGAATTCCTTCAGATACTCTACATGTCTCAACATCGGTACATAAAGAGTGTTGAATTTTGAGTAGTCAACCTCATAAAGTTTCTCAAATGCCTTCTCAATGACCTCTGGAGGTGTGTAAAAGCTTATTGGAATTGAAGGGGCAAGGATAAAATCATAACTGGAAAAATCTTTTGAGTGGAAGTAGGAGTTAAAAGGAGACAGGGTAAAATCTAACCCAGCCAAAGCAGGAGTTCTAAATGATTTCTCATCTAACCGTACTATTCCGAGCCTCCCAGGCCCTTCATGCTTGAGGATTTCCATCGGAGCTACACCAAGTTGTATCTCTGCAACAGTAGGAGCTCATCCAACGTGAGTTTTTCGCCACGTTTGAACTTCTCTAAAGCTTCAACTGCCTTCTCGAAGCTGCTATCTCTTCTTGCCCTCATTCTTGCAACCATTTTGTAGGCTATAAGCTCCTTGTGCTTCTCATCGAATTCCATAATCTTCTTTTCAACTTCTCTGAGCTCTCTCTTGACTTCCCACATCTTTTTTCTAAGCTCAACAACTTTGGCATGATACTCGTCGGCTTCCTTCTTTATCTCGTCGGCTTGATTAAATGCCTTTATCATCTGCTCATGGAACTGCTGGCTCTGATTTGCAAGCTTCTGTATTTCCATGCTTATTGCTCTCCTCGCCTTCTTAAGATTCTCGACTTTCTTTCTGGCTTCCTGAAGCTTCTGATGGAATCTCTCGGCCTGCTGTATTATCTCAAGCTCGGTAGCTAAAACCTGGATTTGATCAACTATCTGCTTTTCTCTTTCGGGGGTTATTGTGGGATTTGTTTGCAGCTCCCATTCGAGTTTCTCTATTCTCTCCTGTATTTTTTCGCTCGGCATTTTTAATCTGCGAAGTTGGTTATACTCATCTCTCTTAGTTCTATATTCAAGAATTTCCTGATAGAGAAGGTCAAGTTTGGCATTTATTTCCTCTCTGTTCTTTTTGAGTTCTTGAATCTGTTTGTTAATCTCATCACGTTTAGCCTTGAACTCCCGAGCTTTCTGCCGGAGCTGTTTTACTTCATTATTCTTCTCATCTCTCCTCTGTACCCATATGTTCAGCTCCTTCTGGAGTTCATCCAGTTTCGCCTGAATCTCCTTCTTTTCTTTTTCAAGCGTTTCAATTTCTGCCTTTATCCTCTTAATTTCTTCTGGATCTACTTTCACTTGCATGGTCTCTTCCCCTTCCCTAATTTTAGAACAGGTTCCGATCAGATTAAAGCCCCAGCTATTTGAAAGTTAAAACTAAATAAAAACTTTTTGGCCAAATAATGAGAAAAGTAAAAGGGATGTGCGGCAATTATGCCTTCTCCTGCTTCACAGGATAAGGTATGAATTCAACAGTTCCCCTTTGCTTCATAGGCTGTTTGTAAAGCTCCATAAGTGCATAAACCTCTTCAGGAACTCCTGTCTCAACGTGAAGGCCCAGCTCTTTGGCATGTTCATATGTAATCGGGTAGTCATGTGTCCATCTGCCCTCTGTAAGAACTTGTGCCAGCTCCTTTGCTTTCTCTTCCCCATATCTATCCTTTAGTATTCCGTAGAGGAAATCCCTGACTTGATTAATAGCCTTTTCAGCGACATCTGCCAAGATGAGGGTTTGATCATCAACCTTATCAACACCCTTCTTCTCCACAGCCCTCACTATGCTCGGTCCGGGATACTGACCTAATTGAGGATCAACAGGCCCAAGAACCGCATGGGGATCCATAATTATTCTATCAGCTGCTAAGGCAATTAATGTTCCACCGCTCATTGCATAGTGAGGAACTATGACCCTCGTTTCAGCCGGATGATCATGTAATGCTTTGGCTATCTGAGTAGCTGCTAAAACAAGTCCTCCTGGTGTATGTATTATGAGATCAATAGGCTTATCCTTAGGAGCAGATCGAATTGCCCTGAGAATTTCCTCACTGTCCTCCATGCTGATGAACTTGTAGAAGGGTATGCCGAAGAGGCCAACACTCTCCTGCCTGTGTATCATTGTTATGACTGTTGATTCTCTCTTCCGTGAGAGTCTTTGAAGTATCCTGGCCCTCGCTACCTGCAAGCTCCTGTACTGCATCTGGGGCCACAGCAGGAGATACAGGAAGAACAGCCACCAGATCAGTGACCCAAAGAAGCCGCTCAACGGATCCATTGCTATCACCAGAGTAAATAGGGGAAAGGGATATTTATAGGTTTGGTTTTACTTCCTGACAACCTGTGTTCCTGTTTTTCTTTTGAGGGCTTTTGTTGCTTTGTCTAATGAGGCTATGATGGCTCTTTCGCCGCCCCATTCGACGAATCTTATTGCCGCCAGAACTTTTGGCCCCATGCTTCCTTTTTTAAAATGTCCCTCCTCATAATAACGCTTTAACTCCTCAACATTAACTTCTCCAAGCCACTCCTCATTCGCCGTCCCATAATTCAAGGCAGCTCCATTAACGTCAGTTAATATCATGAACACGTCAGCATTAACCTCCTCCGCCAACCTCTCCCCAGCCAAATCCTTATCAATCACTGCCTCAACACCCTTTAACTCACCGTTCTCCTCAATAACAGGAACACCACCACCCCCACTGGCAATAACAATAAACCCCCTCTTAACCAAATCCTTAATCACAGGCGCCTCAACATGCCCCTTCGGGTCAGGACTTGGCACAACCCTCCGCCAACCCCTACCAGCATCCTCAACAACCACCCAACCCTTCTCCTTCGCCAGCTTTTTAGCAGTCACCTCATCATAAAAGGGGCCCACGGGCTTACTCGGATTCCGAAAAGCCGGATCATCCTTATCAACAAGAGTCTGCGTGACAATCGTGACAACAGGCTTATCAACACCCCTCCTAAAAAGCTCATTCCTCAAAGCCTGCTGAATCATATAACCAATCTGCCCCTGAGTCATTGCACCAGCAACATCCATAGGTTGAGCCGGAATACCATGCAAAACCTGTCCCGCGTCCATATGCAAGAGCAAAGCCCCAACCTGAGGCCCATTCCCATGAGTTATAACAACCTCATAACCCCCATCAAGAACAATATCCACAATCTGCCTCGCAGTCCTCACAACATTTCCCATCTGCTCCTCATAACTACCCCTCTGACCACGTTGAAGAATAGCATTACCCCCCAAAGCCACAACAACCCTCCTCATAACACCACCTCCGTAAATGGAGAATGGGCTTTAAAAAATAAAAGTCTTCCTTAGCAATAAAGAAGGATTTATAGAAAAAATTTCGGAAAAATACGCTTAGAGCTTGCATTTTTAAAAGGAAATCATAAATACCACTCATTAAACCTCCCTAACCCAAGTTTCTCTAAGATTTTCATTACCCCGAGGGCTATGCCGTCTATTTCAATACCCCCTTCGCCTTTATACGCATCCCCCACAACATAAACATCTTCGATTGGAAACTCTCCCACACTCTGGCCGGAAGCTACCCGATTTACCGGATTTCCATCAAGGTATGTCTGAACAAGGAGGATCTCCCCTTCTTTATCAAAATCAGGAAAAATCCTGTAGATGTCTTCAATGCCAAGCTTCTGTTCTTTCTTAATGTTTTTTGATTTCAGTGCATGATGAAGCATCACAAGGATATATCCTTCCCGGGTGAGTTCCGGGTTTATCGAGCTCGGTTCATTGTAGCCGTTTATCCTCTCGGTATCAAGTGTGAAAACCACGGTATTGCCTATTCGCGCCTTTCCTCTCAGGGCTACATTGTATTTTATCCCCTCACTGGGTTTAAGTTCATCAAGGCCCCTCAGATAATCTTTCTCAAAATAATCCCGCCCAAAGAGCTCAACGGTTTCCTTAATCCCAATGTTGGAAATCAGGACATTATATGGGAATTCCCCCCCATCCTCTGTTACAACCCTATCCCCATCAATTTCCACAGCCTTCTTTCCCAGTAGAATTTTCCCACCATTTTTCTCAACAATCGCCGCAATACTGTGAGTCAATGCTTTACATCCGCCTTTAATCAGTCCCGGCCCTCCCCACCTCAAAGTGGCTTTTATCTCCCTCGCAAGCTCTATTGCTGGAACGTCGGTAATGCTATCGGCCCAGCCAAGAAAGCTTCGTATGAAAAGCTCCACAAATTCATTTTCCCCTATCCTCTCTTTAATCCATTCAACACCACTCATTTTGGCCTCTTCTCCGACAGGAAGCTTATTTCTTTTTATCCCGGCCAGTAGCTTAACTGCTCTTGCCTTTTCTCTAAAGCTCAAATACTTCCACCCGTCTCTGTAGTGAAATAGTTTCCCTCTGTAGAGAATCATGCCCTTCGGTTTTGAATTAACTATCCTGACATTTGCCTCAAGGAGATTAAGGAGATAAGCCAGAGGGCCGTCGGCACCGTGAGGAATCATGTGAAATGCCCCCGTAGAAAGGCCGAAGCCTCTGTAGTTTAAGTTTGTGCATCTACCACCTATGAAGGGAGATTTCTCAAGAATTGTTACTTCATAATCATTTTTTGATAAAAATGACGCCGTCAGGAGACCGCCGATTCCAGAGCCTATCACAACAGCCTTGGCTTTCATTTTACCACCATTCCGGAATTAGCAGGAAAGAATATAAGGGTTTAGCTATTGCATGATTATGCAACCCATTACTCTGCTTTCTTTTCATTCATTCTAAGAGTAAAACTTAGCTTGAAAAAATTTATACTTGAAAAAAACAAAGAGAACTTACTTCTAATAAAAAGAAAAACTTACAAGGACAAGTTGTTTAAGTGGTAATGCAGGAACTTATAGGAGGTGAATCCCTTGAAGTGGAAGTCATGGTTTGCAGTCCTAATGGGACTTCTGATGATTGGTTCAAGTTTGATATTTGTTGGTGCAAAATCTTTTGTCTCTCAATCTGTGGGAATCTACGATCCACACCCAACATTTAAAGATGACCTGAAAGATGCAATATCAATCTCGGCAGGTGCTGGAAGTCTTGAGGGGAAGGTATTCATAGGAAACAAAACTCTTCCAATAGAGAAGCGTTTTTCATTGGTTAATTGCTAGGACTTCAGGGGAACATTTACAAAAATGGGACAATATTCTTATTCCTTAAGGACAAGCAGGGGGGACTGTTATTTATTCAAATGTACAATCCGGGTATTCCCCTTAAACTTTCAAAGTTAAGCATTTCTAGTGAGAATATTGATGAAAATGAATGGCTCTGGAAATTGGGCCCCACAGTAGTCAGGACAAAAACCATGACAAAGACTATGGGAAGTTCTATAAAACCCTACGGTCCTGATAGCTCCGGATTAGTTACCTCTTTCTTTTGAAAGCCTCGCCCTTCAGGGCGGGGAAGAGGTCAGGTCAATCACGACAACACCAGTTAGTCGTTGAAAATTAATTTTTTAATTTTATATTTGGACTTTCCAAACTTGAAATGTGGATTTAAGATGTTAATTAAAGCAAAGGAGGGCACGAGATGAAAATGAGTGAAAAGATCTTAGCTGTGTGTATTATTGTGCTTTTGGCATTTTCTATTGTCTGGTGGCATGAAACTCACACATATAAAACTAAATATTCTGAGACCCGGAAGTATTATATCTCAAGGTGGATTGCTGAAAATGCCGCACTTCTTCGGGCTTTTTCTACCGAGGCTTTAAGCTTCATCAACTCTTCGAATAACACTGGAGCTGCTGTCAGCATCAAACATACAAGGGCGGTGATGATTTCTTTTAGAGAACCGTTGTATGGGATTGCCCTCTATCTGGGGGAGGGATCTAATGGGAGCATACTTGAAATGACGCAAACTGATTCCTGTGTCAATTTTCTTGATTTGTCTGCGGAAAGAATAACCTACGGAGACAGAGAGGATATTCAAATAATCAAGGAGGGACTTATGGAAATACAAAATTTCTCGGATCAGTTGCTAAAACAATACCCTCTTACAGGGCTGGCTTCTGAACAGACTCTCAGAAAAAACTGGGAACTACAGAATAGATGCAGAAATTGGCTAAAGAAATTGGAGAAGTGGAATTAAAGCCTCCACTCTACGTCCAGAAGCTCGCTGTATACTTGCAGAACTTTCCGGAGGTATTCCTTAGCAGTTCCTATTTTGTCATCTTTGAACTTAGCAGCCCACTTTTCATTGCCAAACTCCTCGCTTCCTTTAGCCACGAGATCAATCACCCTCATCGAATCCCAGAACACCGGTTCGTATCCTGCCTTTTTCGCAAACTCTATAAGTTTCCTAATCTGCTTTCTTGAGTGCTCTTCCATATCAACATTCTCACCGTATGCTTCGAGGAAGAGAGCCTTCAGCACAGGCTTCATCCATCCTCTATGGAAGCGGCACCAGCCGATGTTATCGTACCAGAACTCCCACGTTGCACTGGCAACTATCTTCTGGGCAAGTTCTTCCGGCTCAAGGAAGACTCCGAACTGATAGAACGTCCAGTAGCGCCCTTGAATCGGCAGGGGAATGTAGTTTCCTATAGCCCAGTACATTGTCGGTGTTATTTCCCCGTTCTCACCAAGTGGCACGAAGACGCCATAGTCCTTAAAGCTCTCCCCGTAGTTCAGGCGATCCTTGAACTTTTCATCAAGAACTATACTTGCCTTCCTCTTTCCGAGTCCCAAAATTTTAGCGATTTCATTCTCAGCAAAGGCTACACGATGAGCTAGCTCAGCAACCAGCTCGGCATTGACTTCACTCGCCTCTAAAGGCTTGAGGAGAAGAGATTCCTTTGTAAATTCGGGTTTTCCGCTTAGTCCTATCTCCTCAGGTTTTAAGAGGTCCCTGTGAACCAGTTCAAGAACCCACGCAGCTAAACCACCGAATTCAATGGCATCAAAGCCCATGGCATCCGCAGCATGAACACTTATTTGGCTTGCCCTTAGGACTATGCTCCCGCTGAGAGGACCGTTTGCCTCAAAGGGCTCATATTCAATATGATGTCCATTTGCATATTTCTTGCATGCAACAGGACACGGCTCACCGCAGGTAGTCCAGTTCTTTGTATCAATTGCCTCTTTATTGAAAGGCTCCCAATAGTGCTTCATGATGTTCTCGTGAATTTTGATCCTCTCTTCCTTCTTTATATACGGCATCTGCCAGTTGAGAATCGGAACAAAGTCCCCCTCAGCAGGATAGTTCCCTCCAAAGGTGCCACCAGTCTTTAGTTTTGGATTGTACTTGTACTTTACAGTCTTTTCTGCTATGACATCAAACATCGGCTTTTTTAAAACACCTTCAACTATGGGCTTGGCAGTTCTTATGCTACCTATGTCATCTCCCGGAAACTTCTTCTTTGCTTTTCCCCCGAAGATGATAGCGACAACATTGTGTGCCCTCATAAGAACGCTTCCACTTCCGCCTCTTGCAGCCCAATCCTCGCTTCCAACCACTCTTTCACCTTTCCTAAGCGTCTGGGAGAATATGGCACCAAAGTTTGTGTTCATTGCAGCTGGTCCAACACAGGCAATCCTGAATTCAGAATCAAATTTGTCTCTGAACCTATCTATGAGATATTGAGTAAAGGCATAAACCCCCTCTTCTCCATTATAGTTTCTCCATATTTCTACGAGCTTTTCAGAATCAATTTCATGGAGTTCCACATTTACCTTTTCCCCATCGCCACTCAGGAGTATCACTGTTGGCTTCTTCCGTTTGCCCTTTATGACAACAAAATCAACGCCAACCCTCTGGAACTGGTATGCCGCACCACCCATCGCTGAGGGAAACAGGCCGCCGTAGAGTGGTGAGCGGAAGACAAACATCAATCTATGTGAGCCTGGAAGAACTGAACCTGCAAATGGCCCCTTTCCAAAAACAACGACGTTATTAGGGTTATATGGGTCAAGTTTATAGGTTCTATAGACTTCGCTGTGGAGATAGATTGCATAGTCTATCACACCGTAGACGCCTTCTTTTTCGATTTCCTCTGCCTCTATTTCTCCATTATCAAGATTAATTGTGAGGGCTGTAAATTTCATGCTAATCCCTCCGTATCACTCCGAGTGTTATTTACAATCAATGTATTTAAGATTTTCGCGGCGTTGGGTAGGGGTTAAGTTATCAGGGACACTAAATCCCTTATTGCTTTTTCTGGGTTTTTTGCTTTGGTAACGCCGCTCGCGAGGAGGACTCCAACGCTCCCAAGCTCTAAAGCCTTCTTCACATCCTCCCCAGTACTAATCCCCGCTCCAGTAAGAACCTTCACCTCAGGATTAACCCTCCTAACCAACTCAACCGTGTCAGTTATAACTTCCGGTTTCGCCTTACTCACCGAAACACCCGTACCAATA
>CAZAPD010000099.1:0-3758 GCA_964487115.1 uncultured Thermococci archaeon
GGACGATTCTGTATTCAATCGTCCTTTTGTTAGCTTATAGGAATAAAATAGATCAAAAAACTCTTTTTAAACTCGGCAGGAAATATGATGTCAGCGTGAGCGAATTGTTGAAATACCTCGAAGGCAAAGAAGTTAAAAAATACCCTTATCCATCCCTGAGGGAAGTGAAAGAAATCTTCAAAATGTACTTTGGTGAAAGGAAGTGAGTGCGGTAACCAGGGGAAGGATAATATCTGAACTTCATTTATTGCGTCGAGAAAGATATTAACCCCCCCACTCTATCAAAATGTTGGGTGAACTGTATGGATGTTAGTGACCCGATTAAGAATGGTGAGGATGAAGCTATTGAGTTTAAGCGGGAGCTGAATGATTCCATGTATAAGACGCTGTTCGCCTTTGCCAATACTGCTGGAGGAATTCTGCTCCTCGGTGATGTTGATGATGGAAAAGTTTTTGGTTTTTCTGGAGACTTAGACGGTCTGGCCAGATCAATAAGGCACAATCTTGGAATAAACCCGTCCATAAAGGCTGAAGAGATTGATGGAAAGAAAATTGTCATTATTGAAGTCTCTCAGTCATCTGTCCCGGTTTCATTCAGGGGGAGATACTACAGAAGAGTTGTGCCCAGACCGTCGAGATGGGCTGGGAGGATTTGCAGAGGTTTTTCCTCCAGAAATCTGGAGTTACGTGGGATTCTCTGCCATCTCCTGCGACGCTGGAAGATTTAGACGAGGAGACGATCAGAAAGTTTGTCCATATGGCCAAGAATAGGTTGCCATATATTAGTGAAAGTGAGGATGTTGAGTCAATTCTCGACAAGCTTGGGCTTTTAGAGGGGGGCAAGATAACCAACACTGCACTGCTGCTCTTTGGAAAAGAACCGCAGAGGTATTATATTCAAGCAAAGGTCAGAATAGGGCGGTTTAGGGACCCGATAACGATTATAGACGACAAGGAGATTGGAGGGAATCTCTTTACCCAGGTTGAGGAAGCCATGAAGGTGATTATGGGCCATATTAGAGTCAGGTATGAGTTTGGGAGAGAGCTGAGGAGAAAGGAAATCTGGGATTATCCCTTAGGTGCCCTCAGAGAGGGCATAATAAACGCCCTGATCCACAGGGGCTACACCGACCCAAGCAACGTGCAGATTAAAATCTTTGATGACTTCATCTGGATATGGAATCCCGAAGGACTTCCTGCCGGGATTAGTATTGGAGATTTGAAAAAGGAAATGCACCCATCCAAGCTGAGGAATCCCAAAATTGCTCAGGTTTTCTACTATGTCGGGCTGATTGAGAGATGGGACACTGGAACGTTTAAGATAGTCCGCCTCTATCGGGAGAATGGTCTACCTGAGCCTGAGTTTAGGGAGGAAGCTGGAGGCTTCTTGGTTGTTTTGGGGAAAAACATTTATACAGGGGGTTACCTAAGGAAACTGGGTTTAAATGAAAGGCAGATTAAGGCCGTGCTCTACGTGAAGGAGAAGGGGAAGATCGGGAATAAGGAGTATCAGGAGTTGTTTAATGTTTCGAGACAGACAGCAACAGGGAGTCTGAGTGATTTGGTTAGATTGGGAATTTTCAAACGTGTCGAGAAAGGGAAGTATAAGCTAAAGACTCACCGTGAGTCAAATATGAGTCAAAGGTGAACCCACATGAGCGAAGCAAGCCAAGCACTGCAGAGGATTGCCAGGGGCACGGGTATTGTCTTTGCCGGGACGATTATTTCAATGTTTTTTGGATTTTTGAGCAGGGCTATAATAGCGAGGTACTTTTCTACTGCGGAGTATGGGGTGTTTAATCTAGCTTTGACCGTTTTGAACATTGCCCTTGTTATTGCCACGCTTGGATTTCAAAATGCTCTTCCTAGGGAAGTTGCATTTTATAGGGAGAAAGAGCCTTCGAGGGTTGGAGACTTGATTTCAACGGCTTTGATTATAGTAGCTATTAATAGCCTTGTCTTAATGGTTCTTTTAGTCGTATTCTCCAAAGAAATCTCGCTAATCCTCCACGATGAGCGTTTGTTTCATGCCTTGAAAGTGGTTGTATTTGCGCTGCCCTTTTCCGCTTTAATCGGTGTGATAATTTCAATTTCCCAGGGTTTTGGAAGGGTTAGAGAGAAAGTGTATTTTCAGAATGTGGTTTATCCTACACTGTTTTTGATCTTTGTTATAGCTGGAGCTCTCTTAAACCTTCCCTTTGCTTATGTTTTCTTCGCATATATTGCTGCTCAGGCTTTCATGCTTTTAGTCTTGACTTTTGATGTTTGGAAGATTAAGCTCTTTGAGTTTGGGATTTCGCTGAATTTAAAGCTTGGGAGAGAGTTGATAATGTTTTCTCTGCCTCTTTTATTTTCAGGGATTTTGATTTTTGTTATGAATTGGACTGATACTCTAATGCTTAGCTATTATAAAAGCTCTGATGTTGTTGGTCTGTACAACGCCGCAGTTCCTCTGGCAAGATTGCTTTTAGTATTCCTAAACTCTGCAGCATTCCTATATCCTCCGATTATAGCCCAGTTGTACGCTCAGGGGAAGATAAGTGAAATAAAGAGGACATATCAGATTTTAACGAAATGGGTATTTTTATTGACTTTACCAATCTTTAGCGGGGTATTTCTCTTTCCAGAGGGTACAATAATTTTTTTCTTTGGAGCAAAGTACGTTTCAGCTAGTTTAGCGCTCCAGATTTTGGCTTTGGGATTCATGTTTCACACTTTTCTGGGACTTAATGGATCAAGTTTAATTGTGATTGGAGAAAGCAAATTTATTATGGTATCAGGTCTTGTTTCTGCAGTCTTTAATGTTATTTTGAATGCTTTGCTGATTCCTCCTTATGGTATGGAAGGAGCTGCAATAGCTACCGCTACATCTTATTTTGTTGGAAATGTTCTAAATTCGCTAAAGCTCTATAAAGAGACTAAAATTCATCCATTCAGCTGGAACTACGTGAAGTCGTTAGTTATTAGTTTTGTGTTGTTAGGGTTAATTCAGAGCTTGCACTTGAAAGTGTCAAATATATGGTATGCTATTCCAATCTTGATAGTTTTTCTTGTGGTGTACGCATTCTTAGTTCTTTTAAGCAGGAGCATTGATAAAGAGGATGTTGAGCTGTTTTTAGCAATAGAACAAAAGTTGGGATTTGATATAAAAATAATAAAGAAAATTTTAAGGAGGTTTGTTTGAAAAAGTGGAGGGATAAAGTATGGAACTTAATAATGTAGAAAACTCTGCTAAAAGACTTGTAGGAAAAAATAAATTCACAAAAATGCTTGCGCTTAGGCTCTACAACCGATATCAAGAAAGAAAAGCCAAGAAAGAATTCTATTCAAGGATCAAGAGCATGGACATAAACAAATATATTGATACCTCAAATAAGCCTGATTTGAACGTGATTATTTTAACGATAGACTGTCTGAGGTATTCTAACTTATCGTTTACTGGGTATCACAGGGAAACAACGCCATTTTTGGACTCTCTAAAAGTAAAATTTAGGGCCGTTTCAGCTGCACCATGGACGTATCCCTCAGTGGCATCCATTTTAACGGGTCTCTATCCTCACAATCACAATGCTTATATTCATAATAAGGTCAAAAATTTTGATACTCTCAAAGGTTTCAAACCAATTAGAAATAGTGTGCTGACTTTACCTGAAATACTCTTTTCACTTGGTTATGACACATATTTTGGAATCGCAATTGACGTTGCAAGTTATCCAATGAAGAGTAGGGTTATTCCTAAGCGTTATCAAGGTGATGCC
>CAZAPD010000100.1:0-48126 GCA_964487115.1 uncultured Thermococci archaeon
TATATAGCCACAGGAACAACTGCCGCTTACATAGCGGAGGAGATACTCGGAGAGAAGATAGAGAAAGAAAAATGGACTGTGGGTGTTATTAGTAAGGGGAGAACCTGTGTTACACCCAAGGATACTTGGCCGAAGCATCTCGTCTTCTACAAAGGTGAGCTCTTTGATGATCCATTGGAGGCACTCAAGCAGATGGGGCCGAAAGATGTGTTCATAAAGGGTGCCAATGCAATAGATATCAACTGGAATGTAGCAGTCTTTGCAGCGGCTCCAGATGGTGGAACGATAGGGAGAACCTTCGGCTGGACAATAACGAAGGGCGTCTTCACGATAACACCGGTTAGCCTTGAGAAGTTCGTGCCCACACCCGTGGAGGAAAGCGCTAAACTTACCGGCATATACTCCTTTGATTGGGGAACCGGGCTTTATTCAGCTCTCGTGCCAATCCCGCATGCTCATCCGGTCACAGAGGTGGAAGCCTACAGGATACTCGCGGGTGTTGAAGCCATACCGATAGCGGCTGGAGGTGCTGGCGGAGCTGAAGGAAGTGTCACCTTAGTTCTTGAGGGTGATAGTGAGGCCATGGAAAAGGCGAAGAAGATAACGAAAGCCGTTAAGGGTGAGCCTTACCTCGAACCCTACACAGAGGACTGCTCGGTGTGTCCTTTCGCGAAAATCTGCGGAATCGGGAGCGGCATTTTTTAGCGATAGCAATATTTATGAAGGTTCTTTCATGAATTTCTTTTTAAACTCACGTTTTTCTTTTCTAACAGGGTGATAACATGGACGAGCTTGAGATGATAAGACGCAAAAAAATGCTGGAACTCATGAAGAGGGCTGGAATGATAGAAGTTAAACCAAAGAAACCAAGGGTTATCATCGAGGTCATAACCTCACCCGGCTGTCCTTACTGTCCAATAGCATGGGCAATGGCACAAGAACTCGAACGAAAGTATGATGGTGTGGTGGCCAGAGAGCTCAGCGTAGCAACTCCAGAAGGACAGAGAAAGGCCATGGAGCATAATATACTTGGAACGCCAACGATATTGATAAACAATCGTGTTGAGTTTGTGGGAGTTCCTAACTTTGGAGAATTTGAAAGGAAGATAAAAGAAAAACTCACCTCTTGAGTTTTTTTATCCTCTGCTTTGTCTCCTGTATGCGTTCAACCTTACTGCTGGCCTTGCTCTCTACCGTTTTTTCGATATCCTCTTTAAATGCCCATTTGAGCAGAGGAGGCGTTACAAGTACTGAAATCGTGATAAATATGAGTGTCGCTGCAATGAATTTTGGAGCATCAGCAGGGGGTATGGCTTTGCCATGAATCGCAACCATCAGGTCGACGAGGGCCACCTCAGTCCTTGGGATTGACCCAATGCCCATCTGGAGGGACATCTTGAAGTTTCTGGGAGTAAAGAGGAATTCTCTTCCTCTACCCCATGCGGTTATCCATGCACCAAATCCCCTGCCGAGGACTTTGCCTACCACGGCGATTACTGTGAGAACTGTTGCCAGAGTCAGGGCAGAATAGCTCTCAAACACCTTAAGGTTAAGCATTGCTCCGGTATGCACAAAGAAAATCGGGATCAGAAAGCCGTATCCTATAGCCCTTACATCTTCCATCAGCTTTTTACCTTCAGGCAGCTTTGCTAAAATAAGACCTGCCATGAAGGATCCTTCAATCGCCGCTGCAAACCAGTTTTCGGCCAAAGCTGCGAACAGGAACATGAGGCCAAGAACAAGACCGAGAATACCCTTTTCAACGTGGAGCCTCTCGGCAAATTTGAGATAGTAATCGATGGCAAACCATCCAATAACACCAGTTATCAGGAAGAAAATTGCTATTTTTATTCCGAGGCCGGTAAGGCTACCACTTCCCACAGCAAATATAACAAGAGCTATGCCAAGAAAATCATCCATGACACTTGCACTCAGGGAAGCAGCTCCAACCTCGCTCCTCAGAACTCCCAGATCCATCATAACTCTAACTGTGAGACCGATGCTGGTGGCTGTTAGAAGAACTCCTCCAGCAAATGCTTCCCTGCTTGGATATCCCATTTCCATGAGTGCAAACCAGCCGAGGATCAGAGGGACGAAAACTCC
This sequence comes from uncultured Thermococci archaeon, assembly GCA_964487115.1. GTDB lineage: Archaea > Methanobacteriota_B > Thermococci > Thermococcales > Thermococcaceae > Thermococcus. Next base: position 2,104 of record CAZAPD010000100.1, read on the forward strand.
AAGAACTGTTGAAATTGTAGCGGTTACTCCCGTTTTCTTAAGCATGCTTATGTCAGTATCAAGAGCGCCGAGAAATAGCAGGAATATGATACCGAGCTTGGCAAGAAAATCCATGACCTCACTTGTATTTACGGTTATCGGAAGATACTGAGAGCCCACAATGCCAAAATAGACTATATTCCCAAGTATCATGCCCATAAGGAGCTCTCCAAGGACACCCGGAAGCTCAAACCTCTCTATGATGCTGTCTCCAATTTTCGCAAATATCAATGCAATTCCGATTGTGAAGAAGATCCATGTTGGCTCCATGACGTACCACCCACCCTAAGTAGTCTGAGAAGTTCATTTATGAGAATCCTGAGGCTTATCTCACTTACGAGTTTATCACCACTAACAATAGCCAAGACCTGTGTTCTATAGCGTTTCATCTTAACCAGTGCATCGAGGACAGTAGCATCTTCTTCAATTGTCAGTACATTCCGTTCCATAATCTCCTCAGCTTTTTGAGCACCCCCCAGGAGTGATTTCATAACGGCACTGGTCATTCCAAGGCGGAATTTATAAGATTCTGGAGGAAGCAGGATATCCATGGTATCAAGATACCTGATAACTCCACACAATCTCATGCTTTTTCTATCTCTGACAACCCATACATGATGCCTTGTACGTAGAATTTTCAGGACATTAATAACCGGGGCCTCAGCTTCTACCACTGGAATGGAAGCCGATGAAGGCATGATTTGTCTTAATTTCAAACTGTGAAAGTGTTGCAGCGCTTTTTCAACATCTTTCATACTACCACCGCTTGGAAGCTTTATCATTGGCATATTTAAGGCTTTTTGGGTGGCAGTTTACATAGTAAAGCGAAGGTTAATCCCTTAATATTTCATTAACACCCATACTCCGATTAATACCAATATTATGCCTGCAATAATTGAAAGCTCCTTACTCCGTTGCACAAGTTTCTGGGATATTGTTTTGCTCTCGCTTATGCTTCCCATCACAAATAGGATGATAATAAGCGGCAGTATAAATATGAGGTTGTAAAGAGCAAGCAGCAAAAATATCAAGGTTTTTCCAATTTTAGAAATGAGAATGGCATATACAAGATAGCTACCGGCTGAGCATGGTAGGAGCGTGAAAGACACTATCACCCCAAGAGTAAAAGCTCCAATGATTGTGGCGTCTTTGCTGAATATTTTCTTTCTTGTCTCTCTCTTCTTTCTGATTCTGGAAACCTCTAAATATCCTGTTATTGATGTATATAATCCAAAGATAATTGCTAAAATACCGGCCACCCATGTGGGTATCCCCGTGGCAAAAACTACAAGCCCAATACCAAGGAGATAGTATGATATATAAATTGCAGCTATAAAGCTCAAACCAACAAGATAAATCTGTCTCTTTGAGATTTCCTTAACTGAGAGTGCTATTAATAACATTGTATAAATTACAAATGTACATGGATTAATTGAATCTGAAAGGGCTAAAGCTAAGAATTGGGGAATGAACCATGATAATCCTAAAATATAGAGGACCGTGGAGCTTATTCCGAATGAAATGATTATTATTGATAAAAGTGCTTCAATGTCTTTCTTCATCATACTCCCCACTGAAATTGAAAGAATAAGGGTTTTTCAGCATTTCTAACACAAAAAGTTAAGAACAAAAAGTTCAGCGCTTTTTACGGAATATCAATGGAAGAGATGTCAAAAGCAGGAGTAATGCCGGCCCACAAACTTTCTTTTTCGATTGGGTTGTTGATGAAGTTGCACTGCTGGAGGTTATAGATGAGGAAGATGCTGAGATTGAAGTAGAGGTAGCTGAAGTATGATGAGAGCTTGTGCTTGAAGTTGATTGCCCAAAGACGGACTGATGCTTTATAAAAATAGTTTCCAACATCCGAATATGAGTTTGATTCTTGATCAGATAGGCCTTACCTCCAACGACTAATATCAAACCGCCATTTTTCTGAGCATCCTTGATTATCAATGGAGCTGCTGATACATTGAATTCTCCCTCGATAACAGCATAAAGCGTTCCGTTATATGTTATGCCTATTGCCGGGACACCCCTTATCCCAGTAAGCTGGTAGAGTTCTCCAAAAAGCTTGTTGTTTTCCTCGTTTCCCACTAACTCATAGTACGTCAAACTGTCTTTTCCGAAAACCTTTGGTATTTCCTCTTTCATTCTGCGACAGTGGGGGCACGTTTTCATGCCATACATGTAAAAATGAATCTTACCTGTATCTATCTGGCTTTCCGCTACGGCATATGATATGATGGATAAGACAAAAAACAGTGCCACCAACAGCCCTTTCTTCTTCAATTTTCCCACCTACTTATTCCTCAAGACGTTCTAATATAAACTTTCCTTTGTTTTAGGAAAGCTTAAATCTTTATAATGCAAATTAATGTGGGGGTTTATTATGCAGGAGTGGTATCAATCGAGGGCCCTTTATGAGGCGGTTAACAAACTTATAGCTAACGGTGATTTCGAAAATGCCTATAAAATGGCCCATGAAATACCGGATAAGGTAATTAAAGCAAAAGCCTTTTCTAAAATCGCAATTGAGATTGCTAAAAAAGGGAGGGAATATAAGGAAGCCATTAAGAAAGCAATTGATGTGGCATATGATATCAACAATGATCAAGAAACAACAAAAACCCTAATGAGCCTTGCTTTTGAATTTTTAAATTTAGGAAAATGGAGAGATGCATTGGAGATAGCTAAATTTATTCGAGATGTTTCCAACCGTTCTAAAATAGAGGCAGAGGTTGCATTAAAACTGGCAAGAGAAGGAAAAGTTTCCGAGGCCATGACGATTATTAACAATATCATGGATGAAGATGTCAAAACATGGGTCACATCCAGATTGGTTAGCACGTTATAGATTGCATTTTATTGTTTATTATTCTGAATATATCGAGATGCTTTAACAGGAATATATCCACAAAGTTTTTCTGCATCTTTCTCAAGCTCAGCATACTATTTGCCAAGGAGGTACAGAAAATGAACGGAACTGCTATAGTAGGTCTCACTGGAATGCTGCTTTTGGTAGGTTCGTGGATCCCCCAGACATTGGAGACTTTAAAGAAAAAGCATTGCCCAATGAATCTGGAATTCATACTGGTCTATGTAGCAGCTGCATCTACCCTAACCATGTACTCATATCTTGTGAGGGATTGGATATTTTTCACTTTGAATTTCCTTTCGGCTCTACAGAGTGGATTGAATTTATATGTGAAGCTCAGATATACTTGATTTATTTCCTTTCATAGAGGCCTACAATCTCAGTCCACTGGATTACATGACCTTTCATGGCCTTTTCCAACTCCTTTCTGCCAGCCCCTGGGGATAGGTTGAGGGTAGTATCCAGAGCATATACCTTGAAATGGTAGTGATGCACCCCATGTCCTCTTGGTGGGCATGGTCCACCGTATCCGATTCTCCCGAAGTCATTTCTTCCCTGGATCATTTTTACTGGTTCATTTACTCGGCCTTCTCTGGGTATACCCTCGGGGATCTCCTCAACCGGTGGTATATTCCATGCTATCCAGTGAGTGAAGGTTCCAATGGGTGCGTCTGGATCATCTACAATTATCACTATGCTCTTTGCATCGTTGGGTATGTGGGCCAAATAGAGTGGCGGGTTTATGTCAGCTCCTTCACAGGTAAATTTCTTCGGTATATAGCCTCCATCATGAAAGACGGATCCAACTTCCAGTTTCATCTTCTCACCTCCTCCAGGGTGAGATATACATCCAGATACATACACATACACCGATACCAGAACAATTAGAGCTAAGAGCTGACCTGCTCCTTTCATGGGTGTAGTTTTGGATTTCGAACGTAAAAATATTTCGGCCTTAGAGTTTATTAAGTTCAAAGTTTACAGGAACTTGGTGATAACCATGAAACTTGCTGGGAAGGTTGCCCTCATTACAGGCGCTGGGAGAGGAATAGGACGGGCAATTGCAATTAGCCTCGCCAAAAAAGGAGCCAACATCGTCGTAAACTATGCTCACAGCGAGGAAAAGGCCAGAGAAACAGTAAAGCTTTGTCGTTCCCATGGTGTCGATGCAATAGCCATAAAGGCTAACGTGAGCAACAGGGAAGAAGTCCGAAAAATGGTCGAAAAAGTTATCGGACACTTTGGAAGGATTGATATTTTGATCAACAACGCAGGAATACTGGGAAGAGCTCTGAAACCGATGGAGGTTACCGATGATGACTGGGACGCCGTTCTCAACGTTAACCTCAAAGGGGCTTTTATTGTCACTCAGGAAGTTCTCAAATACATGAAGAAGGGAAAGATCGTCAACATAGCCTCGATAGCTGGGAAGGATGGTGGAACGGTTGGACCACACTATGCGGCATCCAAGGGTGGGCTTATAGCACTAACCTTCAACCTCGCAAGGCATCTTGCACCTGATATTCTCGTCAATGCTGTTGCCCCTGGTCCAGTTGATACCAAACTGATAAGTCCGGAGATAAAGGAGAGGCTCCGCTCGCTCTCGTTGACAGGGGAGATAGCAAAACCAGAGGAGATAGCCCATGCAGTGGTTTTTCTCCTTGAGAACGATCACATAACTGGGGAGGTCATAGATGTCAACGGCGGCAGGTTGATGGATTAAGGTTTTAAATCTTCCTTCCTATTTTATCTGATGCTCCATGAAAGTAGCATGGGAAAAGGAAATCAACGCTTCAAAGGTCATCGTCTCTCCGAGGCCAGTGTGGAAGTGCAGAGTATGTCCCATGTATGGAAGGGCACTCTCCTGTCCTCCATATGCTCCGGACTGGAGAGAGGCTAAAGAGTGGGTGCACTCGTTTAAAAGAGCTCTGTTAATCAAGTTCGAGATTAACTACAACGATTTTGAAAATGAAAAGCGACAGGTTCTTCATTATCTGTTGAGGCGAGAGGAGAGTCTCTTTAAAAGTGGTTACATGTATGCACTGGCTCTTTTTCCCGGTAACTGTAATCTGTGCGATGAATGTCCGGTAAAGGATGGAAAGTCATGCATAATGCCAACCAAAGTCAGACCTTCGGTGGATGCCATAGGCATCGAGATCAGCAAAAATGTGGATATTGATTTCAATGAGAGTGCCCTTTATGGAATGATTTTTATCGATTAAAACGGATGTAGAGAGGATGAAAATGAATCCACCAAAGAAAATTGCCTATGTAACTCTGCTGGGTCGTTCGAGCTGGGCGCTGGTGAATACATATTATGCTGTGGTCTCCAGAGGGAGAAAACCCAAGAGGGTGTTCATATTCACGGAGGAGATGTACAGGAAGAAAGTTCCTGATGTTGTGGAAGCCATAAAAACCATCTCAGAGGCGTATAATTTTACACCGGAGATAGAAACAATAATCATTCCCAATAACAGCTTTCTTGAGGCAGATAAGAAGTTAAATGCGCTCTTTCAAAGGCTGGAATCCGAGAACTACACCATAGGTCTTGATATAACCTCTGGGAGAAAGGCACTTGCAACAGCGGCTGTTGTTCAAGCCAGAGAGTTTAGTGTGGATCGGATAATCTACATGGCTCTCCTCGACTTTGATTTCCCAAACAGACCGTATATGATGATTCCAAGACACATGCAGAGGCTCAAAAACTTCCTCGGTGAGGGAAATGTTGAGTGAAATCATTATAAAACCAGAGCTCCAGATTCTGATCAACCTTCTCCCCGAAATCCAGGTGGGATACCCTCTCTATGAAATTCCTCTGATCCGTGCAAGACCAAATGAAAGGGGATACACGATCGAAACTATGGCTGATAGGAGAGATTTTGCGCATGCTTTGCCGGAGCATCTGGCCTATGATCTGCCAAGTTATCTCGATTTTTATGAGTGTTTTATCTCATCGGGAATACTGAAGTATGATAACATTGATGAGTTTAGGAAAAGCCTTGAGCTTTATGAGTATCTGAGAAAGGGCGTTGTTTTTGCTCCGGACACAAATATATTCTACCACCGATTCATATCAAACTTCAAACCACTGGACAAGTACCAGATTGCTGTTGCAGAGGGTGTTCAGAAGGAAATAGAGAATGCAATGAATTATAAGTATCGGCATTCACAGCTGATTGAACTGAAAAGAGCCGTTAAAAACAGCTACCTTCTGAATGAACTCAGCAACAGGAGAATGAAAAAATCCAGAAAAGCTGCTTACATAGCTCTGAAGGAGTTCGAACGGCTGAAAGACAGAATCATAATAGCAGAGAGCATAAAAGGAGAGGCCCATAACAACGACGAGATTATAATTAAGTCTCTTAAGCGCTTCGACAATATGACTCCAAGTCTGGTGGTTTTCTTGACGGCGGACATAGCGATAACAGATGTGGCTGATATAGAGGGACTTGAGTACTTCCTGTTTGAATACCCAAGTAGAAGACTTGGAAAGCATGAGGTTACAGCATACCAGCTTAGAACACTTCTCTTTAACCTCGCAGCGGTTTTTGGTGTAATCGATGTCAACGGAATACTAATATACGGCGAATTTGGCGGGAAAAGAGGACTGAATGAGCTCAAGCTTATATTTCCTCATGAAAACCGCATTTATAATGAATTCGAGTTCCATCTCAAGCTCTGTAGAAGACTGATGGAAGTAATGGAGGGGAAAAGAAGGGGAATCTACTGAAGCATCCCCTCAAGCTTCTCCACGAATTTTATGCTTCTTTTTATGTCAGCAAAGTATTCCTCAGCCCTCTCAATGTGCTCCTTCTCGACTCTGCCTTTTGCGAGAACATGAGCCGGTGCGAGTAGCTGAACCGCATAGCGCAGGCTTGTCTTTTCTCCAAGCTCTGCCAGATACTCTATAGCTTCATCGCTAATCTCTATGCCTTCTTCTCTGGCCCTTATCTTGACTATCTCATTTACTTCCTCCTTTTTATATGGTTCTGTGTTTATTATCAGCAACCTGTCGAGCATATCAATTGGTATTCCGTGAGGTGCCTCAATGTCGGTTCCCCTTATCCTCGTTCTTCCTCGGTTGGTGGCGAGAATCAGTATGGGGGCAAGCTCGCTCTCCATGGCCCTCGCAAGGAAGGAGAACGCTTCTATGTCCAGCATATGGCACTCATCAATGAACAGAACCCCTGGAACAAGGATGGCCTTTCCTTCCTCCACCCATCCTTTTACCGTTTCATCAACTCTCTGTCTGACTTCATCGTTAATCTCCATGCCTCCTCCAAAGAACAGGCTCAGTATTCCGCCTGCCCGGGAATTGACGATATCAAGATCATGCAGGGTTACAGTGTATGTGAATTCCTTGATTTTCAGCACCGGGCCCGTTGGCAGGTTAACCCTGCGCTTCAGAAATATTCCTTCTTCCTCTTTCGTTGTGCCGAGCTTCGATATCCTGCCGCTTTCCGCATCTATCTGGATGACATCGCCTTCTTCAATACCCTGCTCAAGTATCTGGTATGCTATTTCTCTTCCAGCTCTGATGGTTTTTTCATCATCCTTTGTTTTCAGTGTGATGAGAACTGAATCTGGAATCTCAACATAGGGATTAAAGGGATGCTTTGTTTTCCTGATCTCAATCTTCTCAACAGCACCTTCGTAAACCTTCCTTTCCTCGCTGATTTTAACACCGATAGCCCTACGTAAAGCCTGCTTCAGAAATTCTGTCTTCTTCATTTCGGCGGAATAAATCTCACTTCCAGCAATCTGGACAAAAGGTACATCTTCTCCAAGCTCCTTTGCTATGCCCATAGCAATGGCTGTTTTACCGCTTCCGGTGGGACCAACGAGGAGAATTCCCTTTCCTGCAAGCTTGCCCCTTTTTATGAGCTGGACTGCTATTCCCGCCGCCTCTCTTGCTTTAATCTGTCCAACCATGCCGTCCGCTATAAATCCGGCTTTTCCGTTTTCATCCAAGCCAAGGCCTCTTATATGGGAGTGCATCCCGACCCTTTCGAAGCTGATCTTTGGAACCTCCTCAATCATGGCCATGCTCCCACCCCCACTTTAAATTCCATTTTGTTATTAAAATCACCATTTAAAAGATTAACGGCTTGAGAAAGATTACTGTTGGAATAATTTCGGTGTGTCTGGCAATTCTTCAGTTTTATATTCTCAGGAGCATCCTGATGGTATGTGGGAAAATGCTTATGGATATCTGTAATGCGATTTGGCAGTTGTTTGGTTTTGGCTTCTTTGGGCCTCTCTGTCCTGATGGTGTAATATGGATTCTCCGCAGTATAAGGACATTATCCGGTTGTTTCCAACACCATAGGGAAGAGGCAAAAAGCTTAATTATCTCAAGGATGACCTTTGGATGATTAAAATGCTTGAGGGAATATTTGTCCCCCATGTAACTCCCTTTGATGAAGATGAAAATATTAACAGGGACATTCTTGCTGAACTTATACAGTACTTTGAGGATACAGGCATAACAGGTTTTGTAACTCTGGGGAGCAACGGGGAATTTCCATACCTTACTCTTTCTGAGAAGCTGGAGGTTCTTGAAATAGTCAGAAATGCAACGGACAAACCCATAATAGCGGGAGCGACTGAAAATTCCACGAAGGGAACGCTGGAGCTTGCTAAGAAAGCATGGGATATTGGTGTGGATGCCATTCTCATTGCACCTCCCTTCTATTTCAAACCTAAAGATTCTGAGCTGTTTGCTCACTACTCTTCGATTGCAGGAAAAATTGATGCCCCGATAATACTTTATAACGTCCCCAAGTTTACTGGAGTGAATATAGAGCTTGATGTTGTTGAAAGACTGGTTTATGAGCATTCAAATATAATCGGAATAAAAGATTCAGGCGGATCGATTGGCAGGATCATTGAATTGATACGACGTGTTGGGGATGAAATCGCAGTTCTGGCTGGAACTGCAGATTTAATTTTGCCAGCTTTGCTTCTCGGAGCGAGTGGAGCGGTCATTGCTGTGGCTAATGTGGCTCCCCGGTTGTGTGTCGAGCTCTATAATGCCTTCACGGAAATGAAGCTTGAGAGAGCTAAGAAGCTTCAGATTCTGATAAATCAACTCAACGAGGTGCTTGTAAAGAAATTCAATCAGATAAGTGCTATAAAAGAGGCTATGAACATGCGCGGTCTTACGGTGGGATACCCCAGAATGCCCTCTCTCCCCTTGAGCGAAAAGGAGATTCAGGAAGTGGAAGATGTTCTGATTGCTACGGGCTTACTTTAAATGCCCCTAAATAGTTGTTGGATGAAATGAAATGCCTCTTCCTCGGGCATTATCTCTTCTTTAACTTCATTCAGCATCTTATGTTCACTTGCTCTCCCCTTTATGCGAAGGGACTTTTTAAGAGAAGGATACGCCGCTATTAGAGCCGTGCCAAACGAACCGAGGGGGGCTATTATGCCATAACTCACGAGAATCTTACCAGTAAAAGCTCCTATCAGCAGAAGAACCATAGAGAGGGCAAGATTTACGAATCGTTTTACATTAGATATTGGAAACTCGGCATAAGGGATCCTGCCATCTACACCATCGACGTATGCCCTGCAGGTGAAGAAGCCGTATTTGTACGTGATTTCCCAGACAGGGTAATAAACGAGGCCCTCAAGCTCTGCATACCTTGTTCTGAGAGACACATCAACTCCTCTCCAGTGGTAGTATCTCTTAGCTTCTTTTTTCAGAGACTTCTCAACAATTGTAATCGCTGCTTTTCTTGCATCTTCCACATGCACCTTTTTCTCAAGCAACTCTCCCTTAATCTCCCCTTCCTCAAAATATTTCCGTCCTTTAGCCGGTAGTGGATAGTTAATGAGTTCATCAAATCCTTCCACTGCTGGAATCACTATGTAGTTCATGAACTCAACTCTGCCCGCACCATCGGAGTTTATGTAACCATGATGAGCGCTTCCTTCAGCTTCAACAAAAAAGACATAAAACGGCACATAATAGAGCCTCTGATTAAGTATCTGAGCCTTTGAATCCACATCGTTTGGAGATATGCTCTGAAGCCGGATAAAGCTCATGAGGAAATGCCTTGGGTTCTGGATTTTCAGGGGATACATGAAGTCCTTTGCTTCTCTAAGCTTTATCCTGAATCCGCAGTAGGGGCATGCCACGATCTCAGCTTCTGTTTTAACTTCAAAAGTTGCCCCGCAGTTCGGGCATCTCACCTTCATCTCTCCACCCTCACGTCCCAGCTCATCTTTTTTCCATATCCTCGGGCAACTTCATATCCGAAGTATAAACCTGCTACGACGATAAGAATTGGAATTACAGCACCCTTCTTCATCTCCACTACAGCCTTCCAGAAGGTGGAATTTCCAACGAGCATTGCAAAGAACCCGGAGATAACAATCCCAATGGCTGCCATCGCGAGATAGCTAACTTTTCTCCATATCCTCATAGGCTCAAGTGCTGTAATTTCCCTGCCTTTGTGACCATCATAAGCGACAAAGTATGTGCCACCTTCAAAATCATAATAAACTCTCCAAACCGGGTAAAACACTAAAGCAAAATCTTCAACCTCTCCTTCAAAACTAAAACTCAGCAACTCATTATCCTCTGGGACATACAGTTCCTTAGCTCTGTCAGAAGCCCTATCGAGCAGAATTTCTCTTGCCCTTTTTCTCCCGAATTCAGTATTTAAAAATTCCAGCTTTAGGTTCTCCCACTCTTCAACATCAAGCTCCTTTAAAGGTTTTATTTTGATTTTTGATGCAAGTGTTTGCCTGAGATCTTTAAAAGAAATATATGCTTTTTCCATCTTCCGTGTTAGCTCCTCAAGAGCCACATCATAGACGCTCCTCCTTCCAGATGTACATACAATAAGAGTCTCACTGAACCTCCTGTACCTCACAACTTTTTTGTTATCGTTTCCTTCTTTCTCATAGACAACATATCTAACGTATCCCCTCACCTTAACCTTGCCAAACCACAGAGGAATGTAGAAACCCTCAACTTTTGCAATGCCGATTTTATCCCTCGACCCTGTGAAATCTCTATCTTTCTCCATTCTGTTCCAGAATTTTCTCATAATCTCTTTTTCTGGAAGACTCTCAGCGAAAAATGTGTTACTCTCTCCAAATATCTCATCGAATGAATTGGGAAAACCACAGTAGGGGCACACGATGATTATGTCCTCAGGGGAAACATCCAATGGAGCGCCGCACTTTTTGCATTTGAGTACCTGAATGATTACCACCATAGATAGGGAGGGGTTAATGCTTAAAAGTTTTTGGCTCAGCATTGGTCGATGCGGGCATCGTTAACCCTAAAGGCCAATCTCATCATCGCCACAGCAGTTTGTAGTTCAGAAAGAGCAGAGCGGGTAATAGAAGATCAAAAAGAAGATGACCCTCCCCTTGAAGCGAGCGATTTATAGAGTGGATTCCAGCAAAGAGCGTCAGCAGAGCTGCCAGAAGTATTGTAATGGACAGTTTTTTCATTGACAATAAGATGAGAGTACAATTAAAAGCACAGATCAGCGCTTTGTTCTTCATTCCAACACCTCACAGGACGTTGAGGTATTTGTGCACCTGAAAGCTCAGTCCGACGTTTTTTCTACCCATTATCACAGCTGCTTCATGATAAAGCTTCAATAAGCGAGTCTGCGGGATGTCAATGGGTTCCTTCGGCTGAATCACAAGGGGGACAACTCCCTTCAAAAGCCCCGCATACCATCTCACATTTTCAGGCTTCGTTTCCTTCGTGACAACAAGCTTTGCATATGTTTTTGCTCCTGCTTTTCTTAGGATTCTTATGCTCTCGACTTCTCTCATAACAAGTGCCCTCCACTCTCCCGTTGCCTTTGCTGTGTCATCCTTTATGTCAACGCTGGCGTAATCAACAAAATTTGCGATTTCCTTAACCAGCTCGGGAAGACCGCCATGGGTTTCAAGGAAATTGGAAAAGCCAAGCTCCCCCATGTGCTCCATGAGAGCTTTGAGCGGTTTTATCTGGAGGGTTGGCTCACCCCCGGTGTAGCTTATCGAGTGTATATCATCGGTGTCGAGGCGCAGGATGGCATCAATTACCTCATCCAAACTCGCAGGGTTTGGTTTGTACTTGAACTTCCCGGAAAATGGTTTGACCTCATAACGCCAGCGAGAAACCTTTGAGGCATCTATATACTCTCTACTATCGCACCAGAGACAGTTCAAATCACAGCCTGCAAAGCGAACGAAAATCTGTCTTCTTCCAAAGGCTGAACCCTCAACGCTCCCCCCTTCTCCCTGCCAGCTGTTGAAGACTTCGGCCATGATCATTTTCATGTTCATAGATTACTCTGAAATGACTTTTAACCTTTGGCATAACTTTTTATCCTCTGTTCCAAAATTCCATGAGGTGGTATAATGAGGTTTGCTGGAGTTGACCTCAAAGAACCGAAGATTATGGGCGTTATCAACGTTTCTCCTGAAAGCTTCTATAAAGGAAGTGTTAAGAAAAGCGAAAAAGAGCTTGTTGAGACAGTTCTTAAAATGATTGAAGAGGGGGCATCTTTCATAGATATAGGAGCAAAGTCCACAGCCCCCTACTTAGAAACCCAAATATCCATTGAGGAGGAAATCAGGAGGGCAGTATGGGCTGTGAGCACTGTAAGGGATTACGTGAGTATTCCGATAAGTATCGATACTACCCGCTCTAAAGTGGCTGAGGAGGCTGTTAAAGCTGGCGCTGATATAATAAACGATGTCACAGGCTTTAAAGGGGATAAACAAATGGTTGAAATTGCGGAGGAATACAGCATACCTGCCATTCTATGTGCCCATACTGCGGATATCAATCTGAAAGACCCCATTCACACCGTTATTAATGCTCTTCGGGAGAGTCTGGTACTTGCTCAGAAGCACGGAATTGAAGAAGTTGCTGTTGATCCGGCAATTGGATTTCTTCGGCCTGATTGGCCTCCATGGTATGAGTGGGACTCCAAAGTTATAGCAAACCTAAACATGCTGAAGGTCTTTGGGAAGCCCATTCTCGTGGGGGTTTCAAGGAAGTCTTTCATAGGTGCAATAACCGGAAGAAGAGCCGAAGAAAGATTGGCGGGGAGTCTGGCGGCAACTGCTGTGGCAGTTTTCAATGGAGCAAATATTATCAGAACCCATGATGTTAGAGAAACGCTGGACGCTGTAAAGGTGGCAGGATTTATGAAACGCTTTAGGGTTTAATCTTCTGATTAAAGCTCTGTAATTCCATCTCTCTTATTATCTCCTCCAGCACCGCCCTCATGCATAGATCTACGTTTTTGGTTCTGTAGTATTTCCTCACAATCATCCTCTTTTCATCGAACTCAACTCGATATTCCAGAAGACCATTGTTGGTTAATTTTCTGAGATGTGAAATCAGGAGGGGTTTGGATATTCCCAGAGTCTCTCTAAGCTGTTTGCTGGTTTTTTCCTCATTTAGACATAAGGCCAATATTTTAAGCCTTATAGGGCTTGATAGAGCCTTGAAGATGTTAGCACTCCTTTCTGCTATGTCCTGAACGATACTGCATCCCCCACTTCATCTCTGATGTTAATCACTCCTTAAGTTCCTCTCTAAGCTCTCTGATTTCTCTCCTTAAAAGTCTAATCTCTTCGAGGAGACCTTCCATGGTCTCTTCCATCTTTGGGTTTGAAGAAACTGACTGTTGAGAGCTTGAATATCTGGCAATCAGGAGCACGACTCCTATTATAACCGCTATCAATATCAGCCATCCAAGGAATTCCGTTCCGGGCGGAAGTGGGGGCATGGGCATGACATTTCTCACCTCCCATTCAGGATATCCCTTATTCCATGCAGAGTTTCTATTGTCAAGTGGGCGTAAACTCTGCTTTCTTTATATTTACCCGCTTCATAGAGCTTTTCAGATTTAAGGTAAAACTGTTCTGCAAGGTTTTCGAGATTTGCAACTTCTCCGGCTGGCTTGGAGTTTGAGAGCATTGCATTAACTTCTTGGAATTCTCTGTATGCATGCCATATCTCATCTTTAGCGATGGTTTTTTCTGAGGGCGGAGCCGGTGGTTGAGGGACATTTTGTGGAGACGCAGGAGGTGTCGGGGCGATAGGCTCCTGTGGCGGTTGTGATGGTTGCTGTGCAGGCTCTTGCGGCTTTGATTGATCAGGTTGTTGTGGAGGTTGTGGTGGTTGCTGTGCAGGTTCCTGTGGATTGGATTTGACAGGCTCTTGTGATGGTTGGGGGTTCTGAGGAGGCTGTAATGGTGGGAGTTCATCCCCGCTAACTACAACAAAAACTAAACCACCGACTGTAAGAACTAACAATAAAATACCCATCTTTTTTATTATGTTCAACATGCGATTCACCGGGTAAATATTTATTTACCTATTATATAAACCTTTCGCTGTTTTTTCTTTTGAAAGTCTCGCTCTCTGGGGTATGAGGTAGAGATTCCAAGACCGGCCCTTGAGGAGAACCCTTACCCACGGGGTCTTGAAAAGGCTATCTTAAAACAATTCGATGGGATGAGAGGGGTTTCATCGTGTCTCCGCTCTCACCATAAGGCGTCCCTTCAAAGCCACTTCCAAGCCCCGAATTTGAGCGGTCTGCTCACTCAGAGGGGAGGTGATGAGAACCGAGGGACTGAAGGCCCGCTTTGAATCAGATTTGAACGAAAAGCCCCAAACCAACCCTCCAAAATGAAGGATCAGAGTTCCATGCCTTTTACTCTATTACTAACGTAACCTTCAAGAATCTCTATTCTAACTCCTCTCCCCTCTCCAGTCAGGTCACTCATGAGCTGAACTCCCCTTGCGTAGTCCCAAAGTCTTCTCTTGGCGGAGTCTGTTATATGCTCACACATTACTATAATTTCTTTGGCATTCTCCCTACTGGCAATCTTCACAACCTTCAGGGCATCTTCTTCGTCAAAAATGCCTTTCTTCTTGAAGAGCATTTTAATCACCCTTTTATATTATCTGTACCTTAAATATACCTCATGAGAACTCCAAGGGCATCTTCAAAAATTTCCCTGTCCTCAGCATCAATCACATGTTCAAGATACTGTAAAGCCCGTAGATTTATAATTATATATGCCTGTCCCCGATCGAGGCCAAGAGCGTATGCATCATAGAAAACTATGTCCCTCCCCAGCGCTTCATTGAGCATTTCAACAAAATAGTTTATTTCCTCCACAGTCAATTCATCCCACTTACTTTCCATCTCATCAAAATATCTCTCCATAATTCTGAGAGTTTCTAAGGTTACATTCAGAGTTCCCTCCACATAAGGAAACTCTCCGATGCGGAAGACCTTGATGCCTTCCTTATCTTTAATGGCGATGGAATCCCATAGTACAACCCCATCTACAACATTTCCGCTGCCATATCTGCCTGCGAGATATGTAAATGCCTGAAGTGCGCTGTCAATTTCGTCTATGAAGAGCTCTTCATCCTCAAAGCTTAGTATCTTGCTTATCGTGCCTGCCATATGCATCATGTTCCACTTAAGCTTAATCATTATAAGCCTTTGGCTATTATCTGTTTATGCCCGATGAGTATTGGGTTGCAATGACGTCGGGACCCCCAGGGGGCCGACATTTTCAAAGGCCCCCTATTTCCAAAGCAGGAAGGCTTTTATATGTCATTCCGAACCTTTTAGAGGTGTTGTTATGGTAACACTCATAATCGCGGAAAAACCCAATGTTGCCAGAAAAATCGCCTACGCCTTAGCCGAGGGCAAACCTATGAGAAAAACCCTTAATGGTGTTCCTTATTATGAGTTCAGTAGGGATGGGAAGAGAATCATTGTGGCCCCAGCTGTAGGTCATCTCTTCACACTTGCCCCAAAGACCAAAGTTTACGGTTATCCGATTTTTGATATTGAGTGGGTGCCGGTTTATATAGCAGAGAAAGGGAAGAATTATGCAAAGGACTATGTTAAAACGCTGAAAGAACTTGCCAAAAGGGCGGATGAATTTGTTGTGGCCTGTGACTATGATACAGAGGGAGAAGTTATTGGTTACACCGCTCTCAAATACGCCTGTGGCGTCGATCCTTCAAAAGCAAAGAGGATGAAATTTTCAGCTTTAACCAAAAAAGACCTTTTGAAGGCTTGGTATAATCTTGAACCGACTATAAACTTTGGAATGGCTGATGCAGGAATAGCACGTCATATTCTCGACTGGTATTGGGGTGTGAATCTTTCCCGGGCTCTGACACAGTCCATAAAACGGGCGAGTGGAAAGTGGATGGTGCTCTCAACTGGGAGGGTTCAGGGCCCAACCCTTAAGTTTCTGGTGGAAAGGGAAAGGGAAATTGCAAACTTCAAACCCACACCTTACTGGGTTATTAAAATGCTTCTCGAAAAGAATGGGGAGCAATATACAGCAGTTTATGAGAAAGGGCGGATTCTCGATGAAAATGAAGCGAAGAGAATAGTTGAGGATGCCAAGAAGGGGCCGGCATTCGTGGAAAAGATTGAGGTAAAGCAACAGAAAAGAAACCCGCCCTATCCCTTTGATCTGGGGACTCTCCAACGTGAGGCTTATTCTGCCTTTGGTTACAGCCCGAAGAAAACACTGGAGGTTGCACAGAAGCTGTATGAGCGTGGAATCACGAGCTATCCTCGCACATCCTCCCAGAAGCTCCCTAAAAATCTGAACTTCAGAACCATAATCCAGAACCTCGCAAAACTGCCGGAATACAAGCCACATGCTCATGAACTTCTCGGTAAAGGTTACTTAAAACCTGTTGAAGGCCAAAAAGATGATCCGGCCCATCCTGCAATTTATCCAACCGGCGAGCTTCCAAAGTCCGGTGAGCTCAGCAGAGATGAACGGAACATATATGATCTCGTGGTGCGTCGCTTTTTGGCAGCTTTTGCAGATCCTGCACTTAGGGAGATAATGAAGGTTACAATCAGCTCCAATGGCCACCGCTTTATTTTGAGTGGGGCAAGAACTCTTAAAAAAGGCTGGCTCAAGATTTACGGGAAATACGTTAAGTTCGATGAGGTTATACTGCCGTCCTTTGATGAAGGTGAGCCCATTAAAGTTCTTCAGATAAAACGAGAGAAGAAGAAGACCAAACCTCCAGCACGCTATTCTCCTGCAGCTGTCATAAAGAAGATGGAAGACTTGGGAATTGGGACCAAGGCAACCCGTGCCCAGATTCTTGAAACTCTCTACAGCAGGGGCTACATCGAAGGGAAGAGGAAAATCAGGGTAACTCCCTTAGGCATGAAGGTTATTGAGGCTCTTGAGAGGAATGTTCCTAACATAGTTAGTGTCGAGCTAACACGGGCGTTTGAAGAGAAAATGGAGGAGATAATGAAGAGAAAACTGGACAAGGATAGGGTCATAGAAGAATCAAAGGGACAGCTTCTAAAAATCTTGAAGGAGTTCAGGGCAAAGGAAGAAGATATTGGGAGAGAACTGGTGGAAAAGCTTGTTGCAAAAAAGGAAAAGAAAAAGAATGTTAAAGGACATGATGAGAAGAAGCCCCTTGTGGTCGGCAAATGCCCGAAGTGCGGCGGAGATTTGGTGGTGAGATACAACCACAGAACTGGGAAAAGGTTCGTTGGATGTTCAAACTGGCCTAAATGTAACGTTACCTATCCATTACTCCAGCGTGGCCAGATAATTCCAACAAACAAGACATGCTGTGATGGTGCTCCTGTAGTCAAAATTCGTGAAAAGGGTAGGGAATATGAGATCTGTTTGGATATGAACTGCAAGAAAGGTAGAAGATAGTCAGAGCAGCTCCTTGAGGAGTTTTATCCGCCTTGGACTGAGGATAACCTTTGGATGCTTAAGGAGTGCTTTGATGACCTCGCCATAGTCTCCACCGGCTATTTTCTCAGTATCTGCACCACTGAGAACCTGGATAAAAAGATCCAAATCCTCATCGGTGAGCTTCTCTGTAACGCGCCTCACTCTCAGAACCCTCTCCAGTCTTCTACCATCCTTTTCCCACCATTCCCTCGTGTAGTTCTGGAGCAGGGACATGTTTTCCTCTTCAAGAGCTTTAACAATCCACTTGCTCGCTATGGTTCCGGCCTCCATCGCCTCTGCCATCCCGCCACCGTGCATAGGGTTAACCTGTCTTGCTGCGTCGCCGACTACAATAACGTTGTCTTTGGTGAGCTCTTTCACAAAGCCTCCAACGGGGACAACCCCAACATTTATCTCAAGAAGCTTCTTCGCTGGGATGTTGTTCTCCCTAAGCCATTTGTCAAGATAATACTTAGCTGTCTCTGGGTTATCTGAGTTGATGCCTATACCCACATTGGCTCTGTCCTCATCCTTGGGAAAAACCCAGACATAGCCCCTTGGAGCTATCTCATTGCCAAACCAGAGGTGTATTAAATCCGGATCATAGCCTTCTATAAGCATTTCATACTCATAAGAGGAATCGAACTCATGAGGAGGAGCGTAGGTGTTTATCCCAGCCCATCTTGCCGTCATACTTTCAACGCCATCAGCGGCGACAATTATATCGGCTCTGATTTCAATATTCTCACCTTCATGTTTAGCTTTAATACCCAGTATTCTGCCGTTATTTCTTAAAATGCCTGTCGCTTCTGTTCTTGGCAACACGTCGGCTCCTGCTCTTGCAGCATAGAGGGCAAGCATCTTATCAAAAACTTTCCTTTCAAGAATAACACCACTGACCTCCCTATAGCGGAGTTCAAGCTCATATCCACTTGGTGAGTAGAGCTTTGCTCCATAAATTTCACGGTTTATGAACCTCCTATCGTAGGGGATGTCATATTTTTTGAAAACATTAATGCTTATCCCTTCGGCACACTGCTTTGGAGTGCCAATGGCGGGCTTTTTATCAATAAGAAGAACAGAAAATCCGGATTTTGCAACGTTTCGGGCAACAATAGGGCCTGCTATTCCAGAACCGACGACAACAACATCATATTTCATCTCCTTCATTCTGACACCTCCAGCAGCTCAGCTTTCAAAGCTCCCACAGGACAGGCGGTGACACAGATCTTGCAACTTATGCACTTGTCCTGAATGAACTCCCAGCCGTTTGAATGTACCTCTATTGCTAAGGTTGGGCAGACGCCAGCACAACCACCACAAAGGTAACACTGATCGTTATTTACTAAAATCCTGATTTTCTCTACCATCTCCAACACCTTTAAGCTTTTGCTCAAGTTTTTCTGCATCGATTTTGATCCTATCGTCTTTTATTATTAACGGTACGAATCTGTTCAGCTCTTCGACTTTTCTTACAACCTCCCTTTCCTTAAGGTTTAATCTATCGCTGAGGTCATCTACTGTTGCCTCACCATAGATGAGTACATAGTGCAGAATAGCAAGCTGGGTCATGTCTCCTATCTCCCTGAGATATGTCTCCTTGATTCTTTTCATCATTTTATCCCTATAACTTTCTATAGCCTTGAGAGCTTGTAGAAGTTTTCTGAGCTCGTTGTCGGCATCAATGAAGTTTTTAACCATTGCAAGAAGATTCTCAGGCTCAAGTTCGAGTTCTTTTAAGTTTATCCTTAGATTTTCAAGTACAGGCTCTTTTTCCAGTTGCAGGTTCTCATACCAGAACAAATTTGGAGTCAATGTTGCTACGTATGTAGCTGAGTGCACTATCTCATAGTATTTCCGTGTTGGACCAACAAAAGGTCCTTCTTTTTCAAATGACTGAATTATTCCCTCCCGTTCCATTATTTTAAGATGCTTGGAAACAGCAGTGGATGACACGCTAACTTTGTTGCTTAAAAAGCTAAAATAACACTCAGTACATGTTAAATGGCTGAGTAAATCCCGCCTCACCTTGTTCCCCAAGATGTAAAAAATATCCGGTTCAGTCATGTCCCACACCACCCATATTTGTGACGTAAAGTTTATATAGTGTTCATCCGAACCCAACCTGAAACTTTAAATTTGTCAAATCTGATAAATCGTTGCACTCTAAAGGTTATAAACCTTTAGTCGAGAAAGGAGGTGTTAGTATGGGATTGATTAGCGATGGAGATAAGAAGGTTATACAGGAAGAGTTCTTTTCAAAGATGACAAATCCAGTCAAGATTATTGGATTCACAGGCAGAGAGCACTGCCAGTATTGTGAACAGCTCAAACAGCTTGTTCAAGAGCTAAGTGAGCTTAGTGATAAACTCAGCTATGAGTTCTACGATTTTGACAGTGAAGATGGTAAGAAAATAGCTGAACAGTACAGAATTGACCGCGCTCCTGCTGTTACCATAACCCAAAACGGCAGGGATATGGGGGTCAGGTTCTTTGGACTGCCTGCAGGCCATGAGTTCGGGGCTTTCCTTGAAGACATAGTTGATGTGAGCAATGCAACAACCGATTTAATGCCCGAGAGCCGAGAAAAACTTGCAAAAATTGATAAAGATGTTAGAATTCTCGTCTTTGTGACTCCTACCTGTCCATATTGTCCATTGGCAGTTAGAATGGCCCACAAGTTTGCAATTGAGAACTCACTCGCAGGTAAGGACAAAATACTTGGGGACATGGTTGAAGCTATTGAATATCCCGAATGGGCTGATAAGTACAGGGTCATGGCAGTACCTAAGATAATCATTCAGGTTAATGGGGAAGACAAAGTTGAATTTGAAGGAGCTTATCCGGAGAAGATGTTCATGGAAAAGCTTCTCGCCGCTCTTTAATGACTTTTCTGTTTTTATTTAAATTATCAAACTCATTCCCCGTTCTCAATCCGAAGCTTTAATCCCGTGTGTTCCTGCTTAAGCTTCTCGACTTTTTCCATAATTTCATCACTTAATGCCCTGAGTTGATTTGCCAGTTTTTCAAGTTCCTTTATTGCCTCATCAAGGGCTTTTTCACGCTCCTCAACCTCTTCCATGGCCTGGGCAAGTCTCTCTTCTTCTTCTTTTCTGTATATCTCTATCCTAAGACTGTCATAATCCCATGTAATTTTTCCATCCTCAATTGAAAAGTTAAGTGAAATCCTAACCACATCTTCCTTTCTTATATTCATTTCTTGAAATCTCTCGAAGAGATATCTGTTCAGCTCTGCAGATGCCCTGACAACCTCTCTGGGATCAATCTTCCCACGGGTTATGGCAAACAAAACCTTCCTAATTTTGTTTGCATATCCGGATGCTCTCACATAACCACTCCGGAGCTCCATAGGCATCACCAAAAGTATTTTAGCCTGAAGGAATATAAGTAACTATCGGTGAGAAAAAATGAATATCCTCATATTCGGCCCTCCTGGAAGCGGAAAGTCAACCCATTCACGCACCATAACGAAGCGCTATGGTTTAACATACATAGCTTCTGGTGACATGATCCGGGACGAAATTAAGAAGGAAAGTACTTTGGGAATAGAAATGAAAAAATTTATTGAAAACGGAGACCTTCTTCCTGATACTGTGATAAACACACTTATTCTCTCCAAATTGAGGAGGATGCGAGAGAACTTCATAATAGATGGATATCCAAGAACGGCGGAACAGGTTCTGGCCTTGGAGAATTATCTTTATGACCACGGCATAAAAATAGAGGCTGCAATAGATATCTACATCACAAAAAGTGAAAGTGTACAGCGGATTTCTGGAAGGATAATATGCTCTATCTGCGGTGCAGTGTATCATGTCAAATATAATCCTCCGAAAATCCCGGGCAAATGTGATATCTGCGGTGGACAGCTTATCCAGAGAGAAGATGACAAACCCGAAGTAGCTGAGAAAAGATACGATATCTACATAAACAACATGAGTCCGATAATCAAATTCTATAAAAAACAGGGTATTTACGTGAAGATAGACGGGCATGGAAGCATAAATGAGGTATGGGAACGTATAAGGCCTCTTTTGGACTATATTCACAATAGGGAGAGAAAGAGGAAAACTTATGAATAAGCAGGGGGAAGAATCAATTAGGTGTGCCGAATGAAAGTTAGGTTTTATGCCACATTTAGAGAGCTCATTGGGAAGAAAGAAGTTGAAATTCATGGAGTTAGGACAGTTAGGGAGCTAATTGACTATCTATCAGAAAGATACAGCCCGCAGATAAAGAAGGAACTTCTGGGACGGAGAAGAAAAGAGATAGATGGTATGATACTTGTTAATGGCCACAACATTTTGCATTTAAAGGGGCTGGAGACTGAACTCAGGGAGGAGGATGTTGTTCATATATTCCCTCCGGCTGGTGGTGGATAATGGCCATCGCTGAGCTTTGTATTTTCCCTCTTGGAACAGAAAATCCGAGTGTAAGTAAATATCTGGAACCCGTTATTGAAGAAGTTAAAAAAAGCGGTCTTAAATATCTAATTTGTCCAATGGGGACAGTTGTGGAAGGGGAGATGAGTGATATTCTTAAGCTTGCGGAGAGATGTCATCGAGTGATTTTTCAGAGCGGAGCAAGGAGGGTGGTTATAAGTCTTAGAATAGATGACAGGATTGATAAAAAGCTCACGATAGAGGGCAAACTTGGTGTCTGAGGTGGCAGAATATTTTGACAGAATAGCTCACCGCTACGATATGTGGTATAATACAAAAACAGGCAGGTATGTGGATAGGATAGAGAAATGGCTTATATTTTCCATGTTCAGAGGAAGAGAGGGAAAGGCTCTTGATCTTGGCTGTGGAACTGGCAATTATACTGCAGAACTTTATAAAAGGGGTTTTAATGTCGTCGGAGTTGATGCAAGTGAAAAAATGCTGGAGATAGCGAGAAAAAAGTTTCCACAGATCCGGTTCATTCATGGAGATGCATACAGACTCCCATTTCCAGATGAAAGCTTTGATATTGTTCTAAGTGTAACAATGTTTGAGTTTATTCACAGACCTGAGAAGGTTGTTAATGAAATTTACAGAGTCTTGAAACCGGAAGGAGAAGTCATCATAGGAACAATGAACGGCCACAGTCTATGGTTCATCTTCAAAAGACTCAAAAGTATTTTTACCGAGACGGCCTATAGATATGCGAGGTTTTACACTCCCAAGGAACTTGAAACTCTGCTGAAAGCTTCGGGATTTGCTGAAGTGGAGAGCGCTGGGGTTATATTTCTCCCGTCCTTCTGGCCGTTCTCAAGCCTTGCTGAGAAACTGGACAGGAGATACTACAGAAGATGCAAGGAATGGGCGGCATTCGTTGCAGTTAGAGGTGTAAAAGGTGAAAGTGAAACGTTTAATAAGTAGAGAGGAGGCCTTTAAAAGAGCCGAGAGAATTAAAAAAGAATATGAGCTTATTCATAATGTAACATTTCAGGTTTACACAGCTTATATTCCCTTGGAAAAAGTTATACCTACTCAAAAAGAACTCAGCGAAGTTAAGCTGCTTGTTGTTCTTCAGGAGATAAAGCATGGCTACGATGCTCCCATAATCGTCATTGAGTGTAGCGAAAATTACTATGTAATAGATGGGCACCATAGGGCTTTTGCACTCAAGAAACTTGGATTTCCTGAAATCGAGGCGATAATCCTGAAGCCTCAACGGACCATCTCCCTTGGAGTCATAGAAACCGCAAAGAAAAGAAAATTAAGCAGTTTGGATGACGTGAAAATAGTAAGGGACTAACCCTCCCAGATGACATACTCCTTTTCTGCAATGAAGATTGGCTCAACGCGTTTTCTGACAATAACAACCTTGTCCTTTCCGTATTTGCTGTAGAGTTTCTGAATATATTTATCAAATACATTTTTGGGCATAGTAACGTGTGCCTTTATTATGTTATCTCCCGCTTTCACGCTCAGGTCTTTCTTTACTGGAATGTAGTCGACTATATCCATGTGAGGTTCCAGCCGGAATTTGTTCTGATATATATCCTTGCCATTTGGGGTTATATAATAAATCAGACTGGCCCTCAGGTAAAGATCTGCGGTGTAATCTCTTCTGAAGGCTGCTGTAAGTTCAAGCGTTCCACCCTTTCCTTCCCCAATCACGTAGGTCGGATTCACAACCTTACCGTTGACTTTAACCTTTCCATCCATAACCCCTACCGGCCCCTTCTGAATCAGGACAAACCTGTATTTTGTTGCCTTAGGAACTGTCAGGTTAAACTGGAGTGGTTGTTCATGCAGGTGATTCATGCTGATATTCTGGGCTATAACTTTCTTTTCAACAAGTTTCGTTCCATTGTATGCCTCAAAGATTATGGTGGCATCCTTTATGTCTCTTCCAAACGCTGAAATGTAGAGTTTGAATTGATGGTTTCCAACAGGCAGTTTTCCACCTCCAAGAGAAGTGTATTTGATTTTCCATGTGCCATTTTCAAGGGTGTCTATCATATACACAGCAAACGGCCTGAATTTATACGTTGTTACATCTCCTGCGTTATGCACCATTTTGAAGTTGGCAAAGAGTTTCTGGGCATCCCAACGTTCAGAGGAGAATGGAATGTGAAATGCCAGTTTAACGAAATTGCTGAAGGCGATATTTTTGTATGCCAGCAAACCATAATTCTGGAAGATGTAGAGAACGTACGGAATTGTACTACCTGAACCCTGAACAATGCGTCCATGTCTCAGGTCTATGGTCATCATCGGTTCGTAGGAACCTTGTTGTGTTGAGATATAATATTTCCCTGTCTGATTGTCGATGTGTATAGCGGTTACGGGGATTGGCTGGAACATGCCAATATTTCTGTATTCTCCATAATTAATTGCCCCCCCGAGATAGCTTATAGCATTGAACTTGTAAATATCCTGCTGCCAGACTATAAAGTAATTTAGTCCCCATGATTCAAAGTCCACTTCGCTTTTGTTTCCATAATGGGAGAGGAAATCTGCAACTATATATCTCCTATCGTATGCATGACCTCCGTCGGTTGAGGCCCTTCTATGACTTAAAAGAGAACTCTCAATCCAGTATCCATAGTCCCACCAAGAGGTAGCACTGTCAAGTGGATTGCTATTGTTCTTCAGCCAGAGGAGAGTGTTCTGCCACGAAGGAGTTACTTGTTCGTTTTTTGAGTAATATGAGGCTATATCATTCATATGCTGTGCTCCAACGATTGGAATTGGGATAAAGAGTATCAGGAGAAATATGGCATACATTGCTTTGGTTGTGGGGGTATCCTTCATCTTCTCTACGAAAACAAATAATTCGGCAATAAATATTCCTGCGAAAAGTATTATCGAGCCTGAGGCTTGGAATATAAATCTGACTGCCATAAACAGCAGGTATATTGAAGCTGCATAATAGGCAACGAGGAAAACTTCCTTGTAACCGCTTATGTCTTCCCTCATAAGTTTTCGTATAAACCGGAAAAGCGTTAAGAAGAATCCACCGATAGAGAGGAGGAATATCATGGCATCGCTTGTTCTAATACTATAGTACATTTTGATATCCTTAAAGCTGGTTTTTGCCAGCTCTGCAACAGTCTGGTATAGCGGATTGGATTGATATGCGCCCCCCAGGAATTTCCAGAGGTCTGGACCAAAGTAGAGATAAGCACCTGCAAAGCTGATAATACCAACAACAGCTACAACAGCAAATCTATGCTTCTTGTCTGAGTAGTTTAGCCTCAGTCTTTCCCCATAAAGCATAATTATGGTGAGTATCACAACCGCAGCAAAGCCCTGAAGGGTAAATATTAAGAAACTCCGGATACCCACTATGTCTTTATAGCTGAGTCCGAAGCTTATGAGTAGTATCAGAAGGAAAGCAGAGTAGAATTCTCTAACGAAGGTCTTGAGATCTTCTATCTTCCCCCATGTGAAAAGGATTATTGTATTCACTGCCATAAAGACCAGCAGTATTCCGATACCGAACTGGCTTCCATTCCAGACGCTTGTAAAGGCTATTCCCGTAAAAACAAACAAAATTCCCCAGAGAATTTTCTTCCAGTTCCAGCTCTTTTCATCAAGATACATCGTCATGAAGAGTATTGAATAGAAGAAGAACATCATGAACGGTCCTTCACCCCTGCCATTTCCTGACATGGTTTTTGTGAAGTTTGCATAGGAAAACATCATTATTAAAGCTGCCCAGAGCCCGGCCCATTCTGAATGAAGCTTCTTGCCGAGGAAATATGCTGCTATAATTGTGAGAAAACCAACGAGTGCTGGCCACATTCTGTAGAAACCTAACTCAGTGAATCCAAATGGTGCGAGGAGCTTATAGAGAGCTGCGGGTATCATGTATAATCCAAGAGAACCTGTTACCTTTATACCTGCAGGGGGTTCAGCATAGGCGAAGTATTTCGGTATCCATTCATGGACTGCCAGTCTGTAAATTTCATAATGATAGAATGTATCAGGATCAACAAAATACTTCAGCTGGGCAGTTTCCATTCTTATCTTGTATCCAATGAAGGCTATTAAAAGAACAAGAAGGGGAAATCCATATCGTTTAAATTTCTGGTAGTTGAAGGGGATATGGATTTCATCATCTTTTTTTCTTTTTTTCTTTTCTTTAACTTTCGTTTTCACCATGTGCATCACCTCACTCTACAGTAACAGACTTGGCGAGATTCCTGGGCTTATCCGGATCATTACCCCGGAAGACTGCTAAGTGATATGCGAATATTTGAAGAGGTACTACATAAAGTATTGGGCTCAGTAGCTCGTCAACTTCGGGCATTCTCAGGAACACATCGCTTATCTTCGTAAGTTCATCATGATTTCCTAAACTTATTATAAATCCTTTTCTGGCTTTTGCCTCTTCTATATTTGAGACTATCTTGTCAAAAGTTCTTCCATTTGGGGCGACAGCAACAACAGGCACTCCTTCTTCAATCAACGCTAAGGGGCCATGTTTTAATTCACCAGCTGAGAGCCCCTCGGCATGTATGTAACTTATTTCCTTGAGTTTAAGGGCACCCTCAAGAGCAGTTGCGACGCTTATCCCCCTTCCAATATAGAAGAAGTCCTTCTTCTCCTTAAGCTCTTCTGCAAGGATTTTTAGTTTTTCTTCATGTTTCAGGGCATCATCAAGCAGCTCTGGCAACTTATAAAGCTCTCTCTCCAATCTGTTAAGATATTTTTCATCTGCAGTTTTTAGCTGTCTTGCCAGAGCTATTGCAAGCATTGTAAGAACCGTTAGCTGGGTTGTATAGGTTTTTGTTGCTGCAACTCCTATCTCCGGGCCAGCATGGGTATATAGGACGAGGTCACTTATTCTGGTTGCCATACTTCCAACAACATTGACTATGCTGAGGGTTTTTGCTCCTCTTTTCCTTGCAAGCTTAATAGCTGCCAAGGTATCGGCTGTCTCCCCGCTCTGGGTGATTGCAATGACAAGAGTATCCTCATCTATAACCTCCTCAGCTTCATATCTGAACTCGCTGGCCTCCTCAACGATGGGAGCTTTTTTAACTAATCTCTGGAACAGATACTTACCGACGATACCAGCGTGATATGAAGTTCCCATTGCAACTATGAAGATTTTGTTATAGTCTGCTATTTCTTTTGCAACATCATTTATAGACTCAATGTTCCCATAAATTGCATCCTTTACAGCGTTTGGCTGTTCGTGAATCTCTTTCAGCATGAAATGGGGATAACCCTGCTTTTCGGCCATTTCAAGGCTCCAGTTTATTATCTGCATCTCCTTTTCCTTAACAGCCCCTGTCTTGAAGTCCTTAACTATATAGCCCTCTTTGGAGAGAATCACATATTCACCATCATCTATAAAAACAGCTTTGTTTGTGTAGGGTAGAAAAGCTGGGACATCACTTGCCGCAAACATTTCTCCATTGCCTATTCCAAGGACAAGGGGGCTCTCATTCCTGACAAAATAGAGATGTTCTCTATCTTTTGAATATATTATCCCAAGCGCAAATGAACCTTTCAGTTTGTTTAGAGCGTTTTTGAGAGCTTCTTCAAAATTTTCCACATTTTTAAGTTCTTCTTCAATCAGATGTGCTATCACTTCGGTATCTGTATCACTCTTAAATTTGTGACCTTTTTTTATCAGTTCTTCTTTTAATTCAAGGTAGTTCTCTATAATCCCGTTATGAACAAGCGCGATTTCCCCGGTGCAGTCTGTGTGGGGGTGGGCATTGATATCATCAGGAATGCCATGGGTTGCCCATCTTGTGTGTCCGATGCCCCTATTACCGGGTAATTCCCAAAGCCTAAGTTTAACTTCTAATTCACTTATTTTACCTGCTCCTTTTTTGATGTATAATCTTCCCTCATCCTCCGTCACAACTCCTACAGAGTCATAACCTCTATACTCAAGTCGTTTTAATCCATCGACAATGACATTACATGCCTTTCTGTCACCGATGTATCCTATTATACCGCACATGGCCATCCCCTTTTTCAGTTACTCTTTGATTAGATAAGGGCGTTCAGTTAAAAGCATTTCTCTTAAACGGTTTCTGGAGGGAATTAGTGACTTTTTCAGAGATCTTTTTTTCCTGAAGAAATGTTTAACACAGTTTCCCGGGGAAAAGCCTATATAACCAAACCCTTCCATCACTAAATGGGTGAATTAATGGACAGGAAACTCGATGAGTTCCTGAAAAATGGTAAAATCAATGTGAAATCAAATGACAATCGTAAAAGCAAAAGAAAACGACTTCGTCCTCTCAGCTTAGAGGCGTTCCTCCCAGAGGAACATGTAAAATACTTCAAGGCATTAAGAATAGGCTCTAAACGGATAAGGAATGTGCGGATAGAGGAGCTATAGGGATTCTGCTATTATTGCTTTGTCCTTATATTGGAAGACAAACGCCCTCTTTTCACCTTTCAAACCATTTTCAATCTTCCTCCTGAAACTCCAATAGGCACTATCAGGAATTGAAACTCTGAGAGTGGCTCTTCCATAACCGTGTTTCCTTAGAAAATCATTTATTCGAAGGGGATGAAACTTCGTAATTCCTGTTATAATATATGCCCTCTTGAAATATTTACTCCGAATTTCTTCTCTGCTCGTTGCTAGGACACGTCTTTTCTCCCTGATGAGCATGTAAAGAGCACCGCCAACCTTATGGAACAGCTCATTTATTAAATTTGCATAATCTATTGCCTGTGGAATTTCATAGAGGTATTCCATTGGTTCTGACCATTCGATTATATTCTCCAAGTTAGGGTCACTTTCCAGTCTTGTTCCTGCAGGTAGAAGAACAGCGCTCCTTTCAGCTTTTGCCAACGGCTCAAAATAGAAGGTTAATCTGTTCAGGCTTCCAAAGAGGTCTATGTACTCAAATTCACCTTTCCATGGAATTTTTTCACGTTTTATTTGTGGAGGGAGGTCAAAGATAAACACGTCCGTTTTGTGCCTGTAAGCTTCATACACATTTAGAGGGCTTGGAAGAAGATCCTCCAGACGGCGTTCGGGCATCTCGGGAGGTCTTGCTGGATCAGAAAATATGACATCTGCATTCACCTGTTCGATGATTTCTCTGCTCAGGCTGTTTCCATGAATGAAGTGTATCTTTTCATGAACGCCATATTTCTCTGCATTTTTCTCTGCATAAAAAAGCTTTTTCTTATCTATATCTATCGCATAGGCTTCTTCAGCATATTTAGCAAAGAAAATTAACTGAATCCCAATGCCGCAGGAAACATCGGCTATACTCTTTGGCTTGACTCTCTGGGCTCGATATTCAGCAACAACTTCATGGGTTGCATAACGAAGCCCATCTATATCCATCCAGAGATCAGTACGTGAGAATTTATCTCTTGCCTTTATTCTGGCTCTCGCTATCTCGATGATCTCATCAGCTGTCTCCAGAGGGAGTTTGGATCGTATCTTTTTTTCGTCATATCCTCTCTTTATCATCCTCATAGCCAATTCTATGTACTCTTCCATATTTCCACCGTTACAGCTTTTATATTCTTTTTTAAATACCTTATGCGAAAAAGTTTAAAGAAATATCGTGGAAATTGGCAAGGGGTAAAATATGAAGCTGAAGTCGAACTGGAAAAAGATAATCTATATTGTTCTTGTAATCCTCATGATTGGTGGCTCCTTCTATTACTCATATAAGACCGCTTCCAGCCCCAAACTCCATGATTATATTGGGGATGAAGTCTGGTATGTTCCTGCCTCTCGCAATATTCTCCATAGACTTGGAATAGATGTACATTACATCAACAGGGCTAACAACAGTGAGGGTGTCAATGTAATTTTCTCAAGCGATGCGGATAAAAACGAAAACCAGTTGGGAGTATGGCAGATTGCCAGCACATACAACTATACGAGATATATTGACTATAACAACTTTCCTGCAGTTTATTTTGAAATCCCAAGAAAGAATCTGAAGGCATTCATAAAGGCTTTAAAATTGAAATACCCTGAGATTGAGGTTGTAACTGGCTTTAGATATCCAGACAAAGACAACATCCAGAACTATCTGAACACAGAGCATCCTTTTCTCGGTAAAGATTTCATAATGTTGGGAATGATGAGAAGAGATGACCCATTCTACTGGCGGCTACCGGGAGTGATAGCTCTTGCAATCATAAACCTCCTTGTAGCTCTTACTGCCTACAAGCTAACAAAGAGCTATCTGGCTTCTTTAATTGCATTGCTCTTCTCGACTGTCGACCCAACATTAATGGCAACCTCGGTGGCTGCTATGCTTGATATTTATGTTGCTCTCTTTGTTGCGTTCTTTACGTATCTCATGGTTTCTGAAAGGAGTTACTCCTCCGGTCTCGCTATAGGCCTTGCAGGAGCTACAAAGCTCAGTGGAGGGTTTGGGTATCCGGTGTTGTTTATCAAGCTTTTAAAGGAAAGAAGAGGGTTTAAAAGCTTTTTAATAGCGGGGTTGATTCTCCCGGGATTGGGATTTTTAGTTCCGGAACTTCCGGCTATTAAAGCTCTGGGATTTAAATTTTGGCTGCGGGAATTTTTGGGAAGCTTTAAATGGCATCTCAGTTATAAGGGCCCAAATCCGAACACTTCACCATTCTGGCAGTGGTTTGTTGACTTACGCCCGTTTCCCTTCC
This sequence comes from uncultured Thermococci archaeon, assembly GCA_964487115.1. Lineage (GTDB taxonomy): Archaea > Methanobacteriota_B > Thermococci > Thermococcales > Thermococcaceae > Thermococcus. Next base: position 32,851 of record CAZAPD010000100.1, read on the forward strand.
ATTTTAATCCTAATGTTTTTGCAGAGACCGATCCTTTCCTTCTTTCTGCTATGATAGTCTTCATATTCGCCATTCCGTATATAGCAATAAAAAGAAGGAATGCATGGGTACCTTTGGCGATCTTCTGGAGCACTATTGGAATGTTTGCCCTTCAGTACATCTTGGGTGGGAAGACCCAATTCAGCTTCTATGCAACAGCACTCGTTCCTGAAGCCGCCGTGGTTATGGGAGTTGTCCTTTATGACATCATAAAATGGGACTACTTCAAGGAATCCCTTAGGATTTACTGGGGTTTCTTCACCAACAGTTATCGCTGGTTGAAAGGAAAGACCAGGGTTATCTATTCAAAAAGGCGTTGAGGGTAAGTTGTTCTGATTTTATTTTGTTTTCTATTTTCTCCAGAGTTTTCCAGCTCTTTCTAACTATCGGTGGAAATTCGCCATGTTCTCTGTAATATCTTTCAAGGAAAGCTCTGGTTCTGGGGTCGCTTGGATAGCCTGAGCCAATCTCTCCGTACTGTTTTTTAAGCCTTTCAATAACTCTGTCTCTGTGAACCTTAGCCAGAATTGAGGCTGCTGAAACTGGAAGATACTTATCATCAGCCCTATGCTCTGCCACTATCTTTGGGGAAAAGTTCAGGCTTTTCCTAATCAGTTCTCCAAATCTTTTCTCCTTAACATCTGCGGCATCAATGTAGAGAACATCCGGCTTGATTTTCAGAGAATTTAGGGCTCTTACAAAGTTTTCAACCTCAAGATCGTTCATCGTACCTTTCCTGTTGTCTATCTCTTCAGGCCATAATTCAATAATCACATAATCATTTAAAACCCTGATTATTTCATTAAATAAATCCTCCCTTCTTCGGGAGGTTAGTTTTTTTGAGTCCTTGACACCGAGTTTCTCCAGTTTCTGAATATTATCCCCATCTACAACAATGGCGGCTATAACTAAAGGCCCCAGAACAGGGCCTCTGCCAGCCTCATCAATGCCTCCGAATTTCATGCTTTCACCTCCTAAAAATAAGAACACCGTAAATAGCCCCAAGCATTATCGTTGCTATACCGCTCGGCGGTATATCTGTTAAATATGCTACAACAATCGAGAGAAGCTCAACGATAAGCGTCAGAAATAAGCTCACTGCGATAATTTTCCTTATATCAACGCTAACCATCATCGCAATGGCACCTGGCAGAACCGCTATGACCTGTAGTGTTATCAGCCCGACGGTTTTGACTATCAATGCCCCAATGGTCCCAACCATAATATAGAGTAGCATTAAATATGCTCTAACATTGCCTCCATAACTTTCAACTCCCTCAGGATCAAAGCTAACATAGAGAAAGTCCCTGTACAAAAGCATCATCAGAAAGAAAACAAGTGCTCCTCCAATTACCAGAGTTAGCAGATCATTTAATGTTATCAGAAACACTTCTCCTGTTAAGTATGAAACTATGCTTTCGCTGAAGGGGAAATAGGGTTTTTCTGCCATTACTTTGTAAAGAATCCCAAAGCTGAGAACTGTTAGTCCGGCAACAAAGCTGGCAACAATACCAACAGCAGCATCTGGGGTGAATCCCTTTTTCTCTAATTCTGCTATCGTGAGAACGACTACAATCGTAATGATGAGAGCAGTCCACATGACTAACCCGAGATTCTCGGAAATCAGACCTAAGATCATCCCCAGAACAGCTCCAAAGAGGAGGGAATGGAAAGTAGCATGGGTAAGGAAGGCTAATCCCTTCATGTTTATCAGCGGGCTGAGGAGCCCGAGAAGGACGCTTATCATAATACTCGCAAGGAGAGCTCTGATTAGATACTCCGGAATCATCAACGTCCCCCCCTTAGGTGTACATCCCCAGTGATACAATAAAGCCTACTCTCAATTTTAATGGCTCTTGCCAGGGGGCCATATACACTCTTTATAACTTCATCCCTGAGAACCTCTTCCGGGCTCCCAAAAGCTATAAGCTTTTTGTTAAGGAGCATAATCTTGTCACCTATCTCAATTAGTGGGTTTATATCGTGGGTCGTGATTATCATGGTCAGGCTTTTTTCCTTTTTTATCTTTCCGAGAATGGTAGCAACCTCGGCTCTTGCGGATGGGTCGAGAGCAGACAATGGTTCATCAAGAAGGAGAAGTTTAGGGTTTGAAATCAGCGCTCTTGCAAGAAGAACTCTTTGTTTCTGTCCTCCACTTAGTTTGTTGAAGGGTTTATATATCCCATTTTTCAATCCGACAAAATTTAAAGCCTCTCGGGCTTTTTTCAGGGCATCTTTAGGAAATCTAAAGTGAAAGAACCCTTCCTTGTAGATAGTGCCAACTGACACAACTTCAATAGCCTTTAAAGGCACAACTTCATTGAGGGAATGGCTCTGAGGAACATAGGAAATCAGCTCTCTTGCATCTACAGGTTCTTTTCCAAAAATGGAGAGTTTTCCCCTGTACTGTCTGTGAAATCCTGCTATTGTCCTTAACAGAGTAGTTTTTCCTGCTCCATTTGGACCTAAAAGGAGGAGTGTCTCACCCTCATCAAGTTTGAAGTTAAGTCCCTCCACAGCCTTATATGAGCCATACAGTATATCAACGTTCTCTGCTAAAACCGCCTCCATTCTCCCACCTCTGAAGATTTCGCCGGTACTACTTTAATAGAAGCATTTTTAAACTTTAATATTCCAAACTGGACATTAATGTGTATTTCCAGTGCAAAAATTTTTAAATGCTTGACAGATATCTTAATTAGAAAATTTTTGCAATGCTTAAGCTTATAAGGATAGCTGATGAATCAGTGGAGGTGATGCTCATGGCATACTATAAAAATGGAAAAAAACGAAATAACAGACAGGTTGAGGGGGATGAAGTTATTAGAGTTCCTCTTCCAAAGGAAGGACAGCTTTTCGGGGTGGTTGAACAGGCACTCGGTGCAGGATGGATGGATGTGAGATGTGCAGATGGGAAAATCAGAAGATGCAGGATTCCGGGGAAGCTCAAGAGAAGAATGTGGATTAAAGTTGGTGACGTTGTAATAGTCCAGCCATGGCCAGTGCAAACTGATAAGAGAGCAGATATAGTATATCGATACACAAGAACTCAAGTTGATTGGCTTTTAAGGAAAGGTAAGATCAGTCAGGACTTCCTCACTGGCGGATTAATGCTGTGATGGATATGGAAGAGAGACTTGAAAGGGAAATAGAGGGGCTTTTAGGTTTAAGAGAAGAAAGGATAAAAGACAGCGAACTCTACAAGGTTTTCAGTGAGGTTTTCGACAAAACTACTTTGAAAACACTGGAATACTTTCAGAGAAGGGGTAGTCTTGAAAGGATTTTGGGTGTTATATCTACCGGGAAAGAAGCAAATGTGTTCAGAGGCACTGACAGAAACGGAAATGTGGTGGCTATCAAAGTTTACAGAACATATACGACTGAGTTCAGGAGGATCTGGGAATACTTGGCAGCTGATCCAAGGGTTGGATATCTACCTAAAGACATGAGAAAGCTGGTCTTCATCTGGACTCGAAGGGAGTTTAAAAACCTGCAGAGAGCTATTAAATATGCTGTCAGAGCGCCAGAACCAGTAGCATTCAGAAATAATGTACTGATAATGGAATTTATTGGGAATGAAATACCAGCCCCCCGATTAAAAGATGTGGAAAAGACACTCCAGAAGGCAGATTTTGAGGAGCTCTATAATTTCACCATTAAGTCCATTGAACGCCTCTGGAAGAGGGGAGACATGGTACATGGGGATCTGAGCGAATACAACATTCTAATCTGGAGCTCGCCCGTGATAATTGACTGGTCTCAGGCGACGGTTAGGAGGAATAAGATGTCCCGTTCACTGCTCTACAGGGATTTAAGAAATATAATCAACTACTTTGGTAGAAAGGGAGTTAGAGTTGATAATTTAGAGGAGAAGTTTAGAGAGCTGGTGGGTGAGTGAGATGGATGAGTTTGAGCAACTCCTGAAGAAATATGAGAATGTTGACAAGGAGGGTAGGACGAAGAGAATGGAGAAGATTGAAGAGTTTGAAGCCCTCGGACAGCAGGAGGAATTTGTGAGAATTCCCAAAGAGAGAGTAGGTGTTCTCATCGGTAAAAAAGGAGCTGTGAAGAGGGAAATTGAAGAGAGGACAAAAACCCGGATTGAGGTGGATAGTGAGACTGGGGAAGTATTCATAACTTCAACTGAGGAAACGGATGATCCTTTAGCCGTTTGGAAGGCAAGGGATATAGCAACCGCTATAGGGAGGGGATTTTCACCCGGGAGAGCATTTCGATTGCTCAACGAAGGAGAGGTTCTTGAGATTATTAATCTAACGGATATCATCATAGGTAACGACAAAAACGCTCTTCCCCGTATCAGGGGGAGAATAATCGGTAGGAAGGGAAGAACAAGGGAAATTATCGAGGAAATGAGTGGTGCTGATGTTAGCGTCTATGGTAAGACTGTTGCCATTATTGGAAATCCCCTTCAGGTGGAAATAGCAAAAACTGCTATAGAGAAGCTCGCTCGGGGTTCTCCCCATGGAACTGTGTATAAGTACCTTGAACGGAGAAAAAAGGATTTGGAACTAGAAAGTGGGTCATATGAACCCATCTAACTCCATAATGCTCCGTTAGGGGGCATTGATAACCAAATTAACAGGAGGGACAATAAATGGCCAAATCGAGTAAAGAGCTTTTTAAAGAGTTTAAGATTCAAAGTGTTAGCGAATTCTTTAGAAGAAATGCTGCTATGCTTGGATATACCGGTAAAATCCGTTCTCTAACAACAGTTGTCCACGAGGCAGTGACAAACTCACTGGACGCATGTGAGGAGGCCGGAATTCTCCCATATGTCCGGGTTGAAATTGAGGAGCTTGGAAAGGAACACTACAAAATAATCGTTGAGGACAATGGTCCGGGAATTCCCGAGAAGTTCATAACCCATGTTTTTGGTAAGATGCTCGCTGGAACTAAAGCTCACAGAAATATTCAGAGTAGGGGACAGCAGGGTATCGGTATAAGCGGTGCTGTTATGTTTGCCCAGATAACGAGCGGAAAGGCCACCCGTGTGATAACATCAACTGGTGGAGATATAACCGAGGCTTGGGTAAAAATTGATGTTGATAAAAATGAGGGAAAGATCGTTAGGAAAGAGAAAAAGCCAAATCCTACAGGATGGAGAGGAACACGAGTTGAGCTCGAAGTTAAAGGTGTTAGATATGTGCGTTCAAAACAGGGTGTATTCTGGTATCTTAAACTAACTGCCATAGCAAATCCCCATGCCTACATAGAGCTTATAGAACCCGACGGAAAACTCATAACTTTTCCACGATCGAGTGAGGATATTCCAAAACCCCCCGTAGAGATGAAACCCCATCCGAGAGGAGTTCTAACCGATGACATCTACAGAATGGCCAAAAAAACGAGGCGGAATAGCATAAGACGATTTTTAATAAGCGAGTTCTCAAGGATAAGTGATAAAAAAATTGATGAGCTTGTTAAATACATCGCAGCTCTCAGGCTGATTAAGAGGGAGAAAGATAAAAATGTCCAAGAACAGCTCTACGAGCGTCTCATACATGGGGAAGTTGATAAAGTTCTCAGAAGCTTCAGGGGATACCGCAAAGTGCTGAAACAGGCTGCAAAGCTTATGGAAAAACCTCCCGAAAAACTCGACTGGCATGAGGCTGAGGAGATAGTTGAGGCATTCAAATATATAAAATTCCTCGCTCCGCCGACACATGGACTCAGGCCAATAGGGGAAGAAAACATCAAAAGGGGCCTCACTGGTATTTTGAAGCCGGAATTTGTTACGGCAGTTACGAGATCTCCAAAGGTCTACAGGGGTGGAATACCCTTTCAGGTTGAAGTAGGGTTAGCTTATGGAGGGGAACTTAACTCGGGTTTTGACCTTCTTAGGTACGCAAACCGCGTTCCTCTCCTCTTTGATGCGGGTTCTTGTGTTACTACAACAGCTGCGAGGAGCATAGACTGGAAGCGTTATAAAGTGGATGATATTGATAAGGCCCCTCTTGCTCTCATGATAAATGTCATCAGTGTCCATGTTCCCTACACCTCAACAGGAAAGCAGAGCATAGCCAATGAGGAAGAGATCTTCAATGAAATTCGTTTAGCTATAATGGACGCTGCCAGAAGGTTACAAACATATCTACGCGGAAAACATCGCAAATTGTATCAAATAAAGAGACGTAAAACTTTTGAAAAATATCTCCCCGAGGTTACGCGGGCTCTCAGCATATTAACTGGAGAACCCCCCGAGGTCATTGAGAGCTATTTCCGCAAGCTTGTGGAGGAAAGATTCAAAGAAAAGGAGGCTGAGGCAAATGCCTAAATCCAGAGCAATTAAAAAATCAAAACCAAAGGAGAGGTTCTCTTATGATCCCCGGAAGGTGCTCACTAAACTGGAAGAACTTGGAAAGGAGATTCTTGAAAGCATCAGGCGGGGTAAAAATCCCTATTTTGACATCCCAACGAGAGGCCTTAACAACGTGTATTTCGATAAGAAGGAAAAAGTTATTAAAATGGGTGATAAAACCTCCAGACGCTATTTCTTCAACGTAGCTCATACAAGAAAGTTTATGCAGACCCTGTTGATTTCTGCTTACGTTAAGAGGCTCGTAAGTGAAGGCAAACATGCAAGCCTTCGTGAAGCATACTACGCCAATAAACACACCATCCCGGGAACGAAGGAGAATACCTTTGAGGATCAGCGCGAGAGCGACCCCATCATAGAGGATCTTGAGAGGATGCTCGGTGTTCTCCGTGAGGAGATGCATCTGACAGCTGACAGGCGCGGCTATATCTACGGCGACATCGTCATACGTGACGGCGAGGACGAGTTCAACACCAGCAGGCTCGGTATGGGTGGCTGGGCTGTTCCCGGAACCGTCGAGCATCTGCATTTCGTCGAGGTCAACGTTGATTACGCTTTGGTTGTTGAGACAGCTGCTATGGCCGACCGTCTCATTGAAGAAAAGTTTCCGAAAAAAGAAAACGCTCTCATCATAGCGACACAGGGGCAAGCTTCACGTGGCGTTAGAAGACTTATTCACAGGCTCCACTACGAGGAAGGTTTACCCATAATCGTCTTCACCGATGGAGATCCATATGGTTGGTACATATACTCAACTATCAAACAGGGTTCGATAAACCTTGCCTATCTCAGCGATAAGCTCGCAACTCCTGAGGCAAAGTTCGTTGGGATGACGATGGATGACATTAAAAATTATGGGCTTGAGCATGTAACCGAGAAGCTGAAGGGAATACCTCCAAATAAGAAAGGGGGTCCAACGGGAGACTACAAGAGAATTATGGAAGAAATGGAATATCCATGGTTCCAAAATAAGGAATGGCAGAGGCAGTTCCAGATGGCGATTAAAATGGGGGTTAGAATAGAGCAGCAGGCTCTCGCCAATAAATCCCTTGAATTTGTTGCCAAAAAGTATTTGCCTGAAAAGATAGAACGCGGTGAGTTACTGCCATGACGACGACTGAAGAGCTCGTCGCTCGGGTAAATAAGATACTGGATGATATTGGGATAGACATGGCTGGATTATTTGAGAAATTCAGTATTCCATCCCTGATCTTTTATTTAAGCAGGAATTTGCTCCTACTTCAGGATCTGGAGGATGAGCTCTCAAGGAGGGTTGGAGAGACTGCCCCCTCTGTTAGAGGATTGGATAGGCTAAGTAGGGATCCACATATCCAGTGGATCTATAAGAAAAAACACAACCGTATCTTAGCTTTAGAGAGACTTAGAGCGGCTATAACCGCCCATAAGATGGCATTGGCCTTGATATCAGCAAATTACACGTTCAAAATTGGTAAAAAGGAAGTTGGGATTGAAAGCATAAAGGCAGTAGAGAATATAGGCAAACTTAAAATCATGAAAAAACCCGTAACGCTTGGACGACTTGAAATACTTCCCTATCTTGCATATTCAGGTGACGTCCTGCGTCTTCTCGGTCATGAGAGCAGGGAAGTAAGGGAGATGTTTAAGTTCATCAAAGCCAAGCTAAGGGAGAAGGGAATAGTCAGGATGAAAAGTCTCCGTATTGAAGTAGAATACTGGGATAGGAACAGGTTGAAGAAAGCAAGGATTGACCTGCCAGCTGACTCTGATATTGAATCCGAGCTCAAAAAAAGATACGGAAAACGCTTTCGCTGGAGGGTTTTGAGTTTAGTCAAAACAAGGGGAGTTTTGATTAACAACCATTACACGGTTGACAATCTGGCCTTAGCATATTCATCGCTTGCTCCTGAAAATGGAGCGAAATTTTTAGGGCTCGATCTCTTTCGCTACTACTTTCTGACATCAGAAAAGGAAAGGGAAACCCTGGGTCTCTACCCTGATATAAGGCTCTGCGTTGACTGCCATTATTCTATTTTTGACCTGCCCTTTATGGAGGAGAAGGACTTCAGAACAGGTCATGGGAGCATGCTCGTCATGAGGAAATGCGAGATGGAAAAGCTCCTCAGCGGCAGAAGAAGTGAGCTTTCAAACCTGCCAAATTATCTGTTAGGAGGGGTTCTGCTTTACGGTATGAGTGATTATAGTGAGAGCAAAGTTGCAGAAATGCTCTCGATATCCCGGGATGAACTTATTGATGCAATCCGCAGGTTTGTAATTTCAGGACTGCACAGAACTCTTTTTGCTGATGTTAGTAAGTTTGAGAAGTTTATGCCGAAGAGTGACAAAGCGAAAAGGTTTTTGGAGCTCCTTCAGGGGTGAGAGTATGAGAGTTGAGATAAAGGCGAAGAATAATGAGGAGCTTTTGAGGAAGATAGATAGACTTCTGAATGAAGATGTTACGGAGGTTTATGTCAACCTAAGACCCACAAAAGAAATACTCGTGAGAATTCTTGAAAATGCTCCAAATATCAAAGTTATAGGATGTCCCCCAAGTTTGTATCCCAAGGTCTCAAAGAAAGCCATAAATGCCCTCTCGCAGATGGGTATAAAACTTGTTCCGGTCGGTTATTCCCGAGGAAGGCCGAGGAAATATGACGAAAAAACACTTCTCCTTATCAGAAAGATGATGAGGCAGGGTAAAAAGCCGAGAGAAATTAGTAGGGAGCTTAATATACCTCTGCGAACCCTTTACTATATGATAAACGGAAGGTAGTCGGGATATGAGGAGATATTCATTTCTTCTTTTAATCCTCCTGATGACGTTGATTCTATCTGCCAAAGAAAGACATGGAGTTAGCTCCATCAATGTTGAATGGGTTTATATTGCCAATGGCGTTCTGTTTTTTGCACTTTTTGGCTATATTATCAAAGCCCTATTTGAAGGCAAACTGAACATCAGACGAGCACCTTATAAAAAACGAAGCACTCTTGACACTGTAAAAGCAATAATAATTTCCCTTGCAATTGTAGTAGCTGTTTATATGCTCCTAAACCCAGTTAGAAGAAAGTATCCAAAGAGCTGGCCACCAAAACCAACGATCTATCATTTTAAATTCTTTGAAGATGCTTTGAAGATTACGCTACAGCCCCTCCCATGGTATATATATCTCATGCCTTTCTTGGTTTTGATAGGAATACTTATGACAATCAAAAAGAGGCGTCAAAAAATTCAGGAAAAGTACAGATTTGAGCCATCTATGACCTTTGACACGATAGAGGGAACGCCAGAAGAAAGAATAATAAAGATGTATAAAAATGTTGTCGCTGGGCTCATCCTTAAGGGTTATCCTTACCAGAAGAGCTGGACTCACTGGGAACACGAAGCCAGACTGAGGGAAATATTTCCCGATCTGGATGATTTGGATAGGCTGACAAGAATATTTGAAAAGGCCAAATATGGGAAAAGGCTTGCAGAAGGGGATATTGACCTCGCAAGGAAAAGCTATGAAAAGCTGATGAGGTTTTTAAGATAGTTACACCTATAGAGAACAGAGGGCTAAGCATTGATGAATTGAGATAGCTTTAAAACCTGCTCGAAATAGGCTCACGCAGGGGTGAAAATATGATCGTTGAAACTCAGGAAGAAAGACCTGTGATAATGGAGAGACTCCAACGGGTTGGCATTACCAACCTAAAGACAATCGCGAGGATTAACTGGAAAGGGAGAATATACACATTTATTCCAACATTTGAGATTACGATTGACGTTCCTGAAGAGAAAAAAGGCATTCACATGAGCAGGCTGATCGAAAGCATAACCGAGGCGATGAGTGAGGCTGTTGAGGAGGAGGTCATGCAGGCCCATTCCTCTTTAGAAGAACTCGGAAAGTGCATAATAGGTCGCCTTGAAGGAAAACACCGTCACAAGCGAGCAGAGGTATGGATACGAACACACCTTATAATCCCGCGCGAGACTCCGGCGAGTAAAAGAACGACCTACGAACCTTATGATGTGGAAGTCGGCGTTATAAAGAACGAGGACGGTTCCTTTGGAAAGATTCTCCGCGTCAAGGTGATTGGCAACACGGCCTGCCCTCACGCCATGGCCAACAACAATGGCAAGACTCACATACAGAGAGCCATAGGAGAGCTTGAGGTAAAGACAGCTTTTGATGAGGAGATAGCCCTTGAGGACATGATAGATGTCGTTGAGAGTTCTTTTAGCCATCCTACATACACCCTGCTAAAGACGGTAGATGAGAATGCTGTTGTTCAGGGCATGTATGGAAATCCAAAGTTCGTTGAGGACGTGGCGAGGGAGATATTCGCCAAAGCGAAGGAACGCTTCAGGGGTAGAATACACGTGAAGGTGATCAGCAATGAGAGCATCCATAAGCACGATGTGATAGCGGAAACATGGAGCTGATGAGTCACACTTAATGGGATGAAAGGGATAGAGGAGCACAGCAGTAACGAGTTCCTTGAGTGGGACGCACCAGGGAGTATAATCTGCCAGCTTTCACAGGCGATTCCCAAGCACTTATTATTCCGGATCTTGGCATGGGTCAAAGATCGTGGTGATACTATCTAAGGAACCCCTGAAATATCATCCGCTTCTACTCACGAGAAAATTCACCTTCTTGATCCCTGATTCACGGGAGCTGGACGATTATACGACCTGCTCCACTGCTTGGTCATCTTGCATTTCCCGACTATCCGCTGAAGTCCAAGCTCAGGAAAAAGAATGTCTTTGTAGAGTATAATGGTCCGAAGAGATTCGTGGAAGGAGTGAAAGCCGGAGGCCGTTCATCGAGGGAAGCCAAAGAGCTCCTCGGAATGCTGAAGGGTCTTAAGTATTCCGGCTATTCAAAAGCCGCCATAGATGCCGCCCTGGGTGAACTGGAGGCGAAAACGAATGAACTCCTCCGCAATCCCAAGAAAAACCTCGATCTGATAGGCCTCTATCTGGCGCTCCTGAGGCTCATCGAGGAGGAGAACTTTGAGGGTGCCGAGGAGTTTCTCAGGAAAGTCTTGGACTGAAAACCTCAACCGCTCTGGCCAAAAGTTTGAACATTTAAAGCCCAAGTCCGCTGGGAAAGATTTATAACCCAACTTTTTAAGTGAGTGTTGAACAAGCTCATCAGGAGATAGTAGGTGGTGTAAATGGGAAGAAGGGAAGAAATGATTGCGAAGATTAAGCAATTAATGACCCAGCCTGAGAGAATCAGGAACATGGGTATTGCCGCTCATATTGACCACGGCAAGACGACACTCAGCGATAACCTGCTCGCCGGTGCTGGAATGATCAGTGAAGAATTGGCAGGAAAACAGCTCGTTCTTGATTTCGATGAACAGGAGCAGGCGAGGGGCATCACCATCAATGCGGCTAACGTTTCGATGGTTCATACTTATGAGGGTCAGGAATACCTCATTAATCTTATAGACACTCCGGGTCACGTCGACTTTGGTGGTGACGTTACGAGGGCAATGAGAGCCATCGACGGGGCGATAATAGTTGTCGACGCTGTTGAGGGTGTCATGCCTCAGACCGAGACCGTTTTGAGGCAGGCTTTGAGGGAATATGTCAAACCTGTTCTTTTCATCAATAAGGTTGACAGGCTCATCAAAGAGCTCAAACTCACTCCACAGCAGATGCTTGAGAGGTTTGCAAAAATAATCACAGATGTCAATAGGCTCATCAGAAAGTATGCTCCAGAAGAGTTTAGAAAGGAGTGGTATGTGAATGTTAATAACGGTAGCGTCGCCTTTGGTTCCGCTTACTACAACTGGGCCCTTAGCGTCCCTTACATGCAGAAGCACGGTGTCTCATTTAAGGACATAATCGATTTAACAAATGCCAATGATCTAAAAACTCTCAGGAAAAAGGCTCCTCTCCATGTTGTTGTCCTTGATATGGTCGTCAAACATCTTCCGAATCCGCTTGAGGCTCAGAAGTATAGGATTCCACACCTCTGGAGGGGAGATGTTGAGAGTGATGTTGGCCAGGCAATGGTTAAGTGTGACCCGAACGGAAAGATGACGATGGTTGTTACGAAGATTATCATTGACAAACACGCAGGTGAGGTCTCAACTGGTAGAGTATGGAGCGGCACTGTAAAGACGGGTCAGGAGGTCTATCTCATCAACGCCAAGAGGAAGGCCAGAATCCAACAGGTCGGTATCTACATGGGGCCCGAGAGGGTCAACATGGAGGCTGTCCCCGCCGGAAATATTGTCGCAGTTACGGGACTTAGGGATGCTATGGCAGGCGAAACAGTTTCTGTTGAAAAAATCGAGCCTTTTGAAGCCCTTCATTACACCAGCGAGCCGGTCGTTACCGTGGCCATAGAGGCCAAGAATGTTAAGGATTTGCCAAAACTCATTGAAGCTTTAAGACAGCTCGCCAAGGAAGACCCGACGCTCCACGTCAAGATCGACGAGGAGACCGGTCAGCACCTCCTCAGCGGTATGGGTGAACTCCACCTTGAGGTCAAGCTCGTCAAGCTCAAGGAAGACTGGAAGCTTGAAGTCGACGTCTCAGAACCGATCGTCGTTTATAGAGAGAGCATAACAAAGCAGAGCCCAATCGTTGAAGGAAAGAGTCCAAACAAGCACAACAGATTCTACATCATTGTCGAGCCAATGCCTGATAATATTTACGAAGCAATTCATGAAGGATTTATCCCTGAGGGAAGGCCTAAGAACTCTAAGGAAGTTGCTAAAAAGTTGGCCGAGCTCGGCATGGATTATGACATGGCAAAGGGCATCGTCGATATCTACCAAGGCAACATGTTCTTCGACAACACCAAGGGTATCCAGTACCTGAACGAAGTCATGGATCTGCTCATAGATGGTTTCCACCAGGCAATGGATGAGGGTCCGATGGCCAGAGAGCCAGTTATGAAGGTCATCGTCAGGCTTGTTGATGCAAAGATACACGAGGACAATGTCCACAGGGGTCCGGCCCAGATTTATCCCGCAATAAGAACAGCCATACACTGTGCAATGATGAAGTCCAACCCTGTACTCTACGAACCGTATCAAAAGGTTATTATAAATGTCCCATATGAGTACATGGGAGCTGTCAGCAGAGAAATCAACCAGAGAAGAGGCCAGCTCATTGATATGAGACAGGAGGGAGAGGTAATGATCATCATCTCAGAGGCCCCTGTCGCTGAGATGTTTGGATTTGCTGGAGCTATCAGAGGTGCCACAAGTGGAAGAGCCCTCTGGAGCACAGAGCATGCGGGTTTCAAGCGTGTTCCGGGAGAGCTGGCTATAAATATCATCAGACAGATCAGACAGAGAAAAGGCCTAAACCCCAATCCGCCAACTGAGAAGGATATCTGCCCACAGCAGTGAGGCGTCTTTCCTTTCTCCTGTTTCTTTGTTATTTAATGCCAGAGAGCGTGTTTTTGGAATGCTCTAAGAGGTGATACCTTCGTTGTCCTAACAGTATAAAACTAAAGAGGAAACTTTATTATGAATTCGAACCTCGTTTAAATGGGAGGATAGTTATGGACAACACAAAGAAACATTCAGTGTTGTCGTGGCTTGAAGAATACTGGCCGATACCGACACCATTTCTTGCATTATATCTAACAATCGTATTAACCTTGTTCGTTCTGAACAAGGATTTCGGCCTTTTCCTCATTTGGATACAAACACCGGTTTATTTCTTGCATCAGTTCGAGGAGTATGTTTACCCAGGCGGATTTCTGGAGTACTTCAATACAAAGGCTCTGGGTTCAAGCAGAAAAGACTGGCCACTCACAAAAACATACTCATTTTGGATAAATTTCCCCCTCATCTTCATTGGATTTCCGGTCTCAGCAATTCTTGCCGGTCAGATAGATATCTCCATCGGGATATGGACTGCATATTTTTCCATTCTTAATGGGCTTTCCCACCTTGGGATGTTCTTTAGAGACGGTTATAACCCGGGTCTTGTAGCAAGCGTATTCCTCAATATTCCGGTTGGCATATACACAGTTTACTACTTTACCACTAATCAATTGATTCCCCTAAGCTCGCACATCATTGGAGCTGGTATCGCAGTAGCAATTCAAAGCACATTAATGATGTTCGGGTTTAAAGTCTTAAAGCCAAAAATAAAACAAAACCAAAATAAGTAAGAAACCTCGGCTCGGGGCTCACTAAATATCATGTTCGCATATGTTATATCAACAATAAGTTCCTATGGATACTGTTAGGATAAGCAGTAGGGTCTCAGGTTTAAACCTCTGGCATTACTTCAGGAAAATGGAGGGAGCATGAAGATTGGAACTATTATTTACTGGGTGGTTTCACTCTTAACGTTGCAATAAAAGAAAATCAGAGCAATGAGCCTGTGCCTACATGGTTTAAGTTGTAGGCAAGTCTCGAAATCAGCTACGTAACAGAATTCGGAAAATAGCAAAATCCCCACAGCCAAAAAACGGAGGAAGTTGACGAGACTGTGGTGAAAATTAACGGAGAGAAAAATTTTGTTCGTCCCCATTCTGGGATTAATGCTCTCCTTGGTGATGTTACTGAATGGCTCCAGGATCTGATGCCTCAATTATCCTAACAGTATCCCAACAAGCAGTTAACTTTTTAAACCCTCCCCAATATCTCAGTTTGGGCTCATGAGGCTCTCCCGAAAAAACGGGTTTCCCGTTCGAGAGAGCTGAGGTTACGAAAGCTTTAAAAACCTATCCCAATCAAAAAGGTTAGACTGAAATTTGGAGGTGTTTGAAAATGGCAAAGGAGAAGCCACACGTTAACATTGTGTTTATCGGACACGTAGACCACGGGAAGAGTACAACTATAGGAAGACTGCTCTTCGACACTGCCAACATCCCTGAGAACATCATCAAGAAGTTCGAGGAGATGGGTGAGAAGGGTAAGTCCTTCAAGTTCGCCTGGGTCATGGACAGGCT
>CAZAPD010000101.1:0-18311 GCA_964487115.1 uncultured Thermococci archaeon
GAGCGATGAAGACCTCTAGGGTATCTGAAGGATGATGAAGGTCAAAGACTGAGCTCACTCCTTTTCCACTTCCTCTATCTCTTCCATTATGTGCTCGAACTTCTTATATTCTTCACTCTGCCCTATTAGGGTTATGAACTCGTCAATCTCCTTCTTTTCAAGAAAGGCTCCAGCAAGGAGTTTTCCTGTATAATGATTGTTTTTAATCTCCCAGAACATGTAAAACTCTGGAAAGCTCTCTTTGATCTTCCTATAAGCAACGCCATATTTTGAATCCTTGAGAGGGTTCTGCTCAAGATAGAAATGATTCGGCCCAAGCTCAATCATGTGGAGAATCGCTCCTCTTCGAGTTTTAACAAGCTTTATCTTGGCATTCCATTCCTTCAGAACTTTCATAAACTCACCTCCTGGAAAGGATATAGAAATGAAGAAATGTCAAAGACTCTCCAAATACTCCGCGTAAGCTTTAGCATCCATTAACTCCTTGAGCTCCTCTTCGAGATTCTCTGGTTTGAGCTTAGCTATCCAGTTTGCGTAGGGATCTTCATTAATGAGCTCTGGGCTGTCTTCAAGTTCCTCGTTAACCTCTACAACCTCACCGCTCACAGGAGCATATACTTCACTTACGGCTTTAACGCTCTCTACCTCACAGAGGACATCTCCTTTCTTGAAAGTTGCTCCAACTTCCGGAAGCTCCACATATGCTATATCTCCGAGCTCCTTCTGAGCGTAGTCACTTATTCCGACGAGAACAGTTCCATCTTCAAGAACCTTTGCCCATTCATGGTCTTTCGTATAGTAAAGACCCTCTTCAACTTTATACTCTCCGACTTCGATCATGAGAACCACCGAAAAGTTTTACACCTAAAAACAATTTAAACCTTCTGGTAGATAATCATTGGTGTGCTTGACAATCCCCAGTTTGTGCTATACCAACTCTCCAATCGTACCCAAGCAACCCCAATCACCACAAAAGCATTATAACATTCAAATTCAAAAATAAAAATATGAGCCGTATGCACTTTTATCTTAAGGAACGCCTTGAAGATGTCAGGAAAAGGGTTCTCTACGAACAGTATAAAGCCCAAAAAATACCTGTATGGGAAAGAATTGCCTTAACCTGGGCTGTTTTATTTCCCTTCTGGCTGGTAGTTAGTGGAAACACTCATCCCGGCAATCTAATAATTGGAGCCGTTACAACCCTCATAATCTCTTCCTTCATGAGGGATATGCTAACGAAAGATATACGGCCCAGGGGCAACATACTCCAGAAAGCTATATATTTCCTGCTGATATATGCCCCTCAGCTCACAGTGATCATGATGTTCAGAATTCTGGAGAGTAGCATCAAAGTTGCAAAGAACGTCATATTTATGGATATAAACCCAGGGGTAGTCAAAATAAAAACTGACCTAAACTCAGATACTGGGATAGCTGTTCTTGCCAACTCCATAACCCTAACTCCCGGAACGTTAACCCTTGATGTTAAGAGGAAACTTGGAGAAACATATCTCTACGTCCACTGGATTGATGTTGAAACTCTGAATAGAGAAAAGGCTGGAGAAAAAATAAAGGGGGATATTGAGGAATGGTTGAAGAGAATCTTCTGGTAGGAGCTGTTATGATACTGACATTTACCAGTCTATTGCTCACCTACCGCGTGCTTTTTGGTCCAACAACACCAGATAGAATAGTGGGAGTTAATACCATAACAACAAAAGTGGTAGTCATGCTTGCGATTTTTGCTGTTATCAGGGGAGAATACTACCTCCTTGATTTATCTATAGTCCTTTTGATGGTGAATTCAGTTGGAGGTCTAATATTCGCCAAATACCTTGAGAGGGGTGGGGCAATTGATTGAGTATCCCATGCTGATCTTTGGGGAGACCATAATGATTTTCGGCGCTCTGGGAATACTCCGATTCCCTGATGTCTATACGAGACTTCATGCAGCGACCAAATGTGATACTGGAGGAGCCATGACAATTTTAATAGCTCTGGCTATAACAACCAATGCTCCCGCCCTTATAAAGTTCAAGTTTCTGGTTCTGGCATTCCTCATAGCTCTGGTTAACCCCATGGTCTCCCATGCAATAGCCCGGGGTGCATACAAATACGGAATAAAACCGAAAGTCGTGGTGGATATGTATGCTTGGGATAATCCATGATATCCTCCTGCTTATGATGGTAATTCTTTCAGTGGCAATAATAGAGGAGAAGAACCTCGTAAATGCTGTGGTTGAATACATTCTCCTCGGATTAACTTTTGCAGTTGTCTTGTTCCAGCTTGGAGCGCCAGATGTGGCATTATCCGCCATAGTGGTTGGGGCTGTGGTAGTTGGACTCTTTCTCTTCACGATAGGGGAGGTGAGGAAGTGGGATTTGAATACAGATACAGAATAGGGGGATTGGTTATAATCACCGCACTGGCAACCCTGCTGTTTTCCCTTGATTACTCAAGGAGCGGATTTGGAAGCTATTCCTATTATATCTCCAACTGGCAGGATGTTGGGATTCCAAACCTTGTAACGGCAATAGTTGCAGACTGGCGAGCCTATGATAGCCTTGGAGAGGCCACACTGCTCTTCACAGCTGTTACAGGTGTGTATCTCCTTTTAGGAGGGAAGAAAAAATGAAGATGAGTCTGGTCGTTAGAACAACTACTAAACTCGTAAGCCCCTTCCTCGTAGCTTATGCAGCCTATCTGATGATTTATGGACAATTAAGCCCGGGAGGGGGTTTTCAGGCTGGTGTAATACTTGCTGTAAGCGTTATATTACTCGTCGTCTCCCAGGGATATAAGAGCGTTAAAAAGAGATTCAAACTGAAAGAAGTCGGTGTAATCGAGGGGATTTCAGCCTTAGGTCTGGTACTCCTTGGATTAACCGGTACAATCTTTGGAGGATTTTTCTACAACTTCCTTAAAGGCACGTGGAACGGTGGTACTGTCCCACTCTTCAACATAAGCGTGGGGCTGAAAGTGGGAGCGGCCTTTGTGATGGTTTTCTATGTTATGCTGAGGTGGGTTGAAAGTGATTGAGGCTGAAATGGTAGGAATAACAATCATGCTGGTGGGGTTCTACGGTCTAATGAGCAAAAAGGATCCAATAAAGATAGTTCTTTCGATAAACATAGTTTCGGTGGGTCTGGTTCTATTTTTTGTCGGAACAGGATGCATAAAAGAGGCAAAGGCTCCAATAATGCCTCGAAAGAGCGTTGTTGATCCACTGCCAGCGGCTCTGATGCTCACTACCCTCGTGGTTGATGTCGCCATAACAGCATTAGCACTTACGATAATACTGAGGATGAGGAGGAGAATGACATGATTTCCCTCCTCGTCTCGATACCCATGCTGTTTGCTTTCATGCTCGTTCTTGTCGATATTCTGGCTAAATCACAAAGAATTAAAACCAAACTTGTGCCTGCCATATATCTTCTCGGTTCATTTCTGCCGTGGCTGGTTCTGTGGACTTCCTGCAAAAACATGCCTGTAGACGAAGTAGTAGGTAACTGGACCAGAATGGGGGGCATTGAGATCGCTCTTGACAATTACAATTTTTATTTCATACTCGGAGCACTGGTGCTGTTCTCCATGGTCTCCATTTACTCTTTTGGACACTTCAGGGAAGGAAAAGCATATTCCGTCATCTTGCTTATGGAGGCAGGCGTACTTGGAGCGTTTATAAGCCGTGACCTTTTCAACTATTACATATACATGGAGATAGCATCAGTATGTGCATTTATCCTGACTGCACTTTCTGAAGAAAAGGGTGCAAAAAAAGCGGCCTTTCGTTATCTGGTTTTTTCTCTAACGGCTTCCTATCTCTTTATATTCGCCCTCGGCATTATATACCTGAAAACGGGCTATCTGAATCTAAACCTAATAAAGGGGTCTGCAAATTCAAAGGAAATAAACGTGGCAATTGGCATAGCATTCTCAGCTCTCATTCTTAAAGCAGGGATATTTCCTCTCCACTTCTGGCTTCCGGATGCCCATTCCAAAGCCTCCACTCCAGCAAGTGCTCTCCTCTCAGGTGTTGTGGTCAAAGTCCCTATTTACGGCATGCTGCTCCTTTTCTACGCATTCCCTATTGGAGAAATGATGCGAAAAGCACTCTTTACTGTTTCATTCCTTTCAATCTTCAGCGGACTACTCGGTGCCCTCCTTCAGATCAATGCAAAGAGGCTTTTGGCATATTCAACCGTATCCCAGCTCGGCTATGTCCTCCTCGGCCTTTCGACAGGTAGTATCTATGGAGCCATATATTACTCCTTTGCCCACATGCTCTTCAAAGGCGGCCTCTTTCTCGGAGTTGGCTCTCTAACTGATGCCCAAAGTACAAAAGACTTGAGAGAGCTCAGTTACAGAGGAAACAGGAGCATTATGATTGCTGTGCTGCTTTTGAGCCTGGCACTTTCAGGAGTCTCCCCCTTCATAACTGCCTATAGCAAAAAACTAATAATGGGAGATATCACAGGTTCAGGTCTTTTCTTGCTGTATGCCGCCACAATTGGCACTATGCTATACGCCATCAAACTCAACTACCTCCTCTCAGAACCCGGAAGAAATGGAAGTGCAAAAGCTCCCTCTTCACTAATACTTGCACTATTAACACTGCTCCTTGGTATCTATATGAATCCCTCGATGAACCCTGCCGATTGGGGACTTCTTGTACTGGCATCCGGTATTTTCATCCTCCTCAGGAAATTTAAAGTTCTGGAGGAGATTCCTCGGTTTGAACAGGTTCGAGAATTCGGAAGAGAACTCAATATATACATGGTCACCTTCTTTCTCTTTGTGCTTGCAATGATGCTAATACAGAGGCTTCAGTGACACCTCCCGGACCTCTTCAATCTCAGAAAGCTCTTTTTTGAGCTCCTCCACACCCACAGTCGCACCACTTATATCCACAACAGCTACTATGGCGGCAAACCCTATATGCTCAAGCTCCTCTGCCTCGTTGAACAATATGTTGGCCCTGTTCCTTCCCAAGACATCACTTATTTTCGCAAGAACTCCCGGTTTATCAAGAACAACGAGTTCTATCTCCACAAGCTTTTTTCCAGGCAGAGCAATTCTTTCGAGATGAATCTCGTTCAAATCAGTGTCCACCTCAACCAGAAAGTATGAACCTTCAAGCAGACCCACTTCATATGCATAATCCAGTGGAATTTCAATCCGACCTTTCTCCTTCACCCTGATAATCTCATAATGCCTCATACTGGAAGCTTGGAGAAAAAGTAATTAAGGTTTATGCCTCAATATTACTGCTACAGCATCCCCCTCTTATACCCAAAGGAGGCAGCCAAGTGAATGTAATTGGTTATGTCTTCATAATCATCGCCGTTGGAAGAATCCTTGCAGAGATATTTGAAAGGTTAGGATATCCTGGCTTTCTGGGCGAGATTTCAGCAGGACTTATTTTAGGTGTAATCTTTGTCGACCTGCCAAGGGATGAAATGAGTCTCTTAGCTCAGTTTGGGATCTTCTTCCTCATGATATATGCCGGTCTTGAACTCACCCCTGAGGAAGTAAGGCTCGGGGGAAGGAAGAGTTTTCCGATATATGTAGCGACGTATTTAGTGATGCTCTTTATAACGCTACCTTTCACTGGATATTCACTCTCATATGACAGTCTGGTCGTTGCTGCGATACTCTCTGTAGCATCTGCTCCAATAGTGATAACCCTTGCAAGATTCTTTGGGAAGGAATTTCTTCATGTTGCACTTTCCTATGCAGTTATAAGTGAAGTTGGGAGCCTTGTAATTCTATATCTCCTCATAAACTTCGAATTACACCATCTCAGCTATACAGGCCTATTCCTTGAATTTGTGAAAGATATACTCTTCCTGGGTATCGTCCTCGGGTTGAATTACATTATAGGCATACAGCATAAGGTTCAGATAATCAGAGCCCTAAGGAGGCTCAAGAGCGATGAGGCAGTTTTTGGAGTATTCATGATACTCTCAACATCTCTGGCTCTTATAAGCGAGGAAATTGGCCTCCATTTCAGCATTGGTGGGTTTCTTGCAGGTCTGCTCCTCCACAGTGACCTCGTTGGCACAAAGCAGTTTGAGAGGCTTCATACCATAATATCAGGAATAACCTACGGCATCTTTGCTCCAATATTCTTTGCATGGAGAGGCATTAACTTTGAGACCGAATTTTCCCGCGAGGTGATATACTTCTTTGTGCTGATTTACTTCGTTAGAGTACTCCTAACGACGCTCTTCGTGTGGAAAGATAACTTCAAGAGCTCGATAGTCCGAGCCACAGGAATAGCAAGCTTTGGTGTCCTCGGCTTACTCGTTGGAGAGCTCGGTTATGAGCATGGCATCTTAAGCGCCCACATGTATGCCTTGGCTTCCCTTGCCAGTATAATGGGAATATTCATCTCTGCAACAATCGGTCGTATAGTCTCATACATCAACGAAAGGCAGAACATAGAGATCTGATAATTTAATCAGTGTTCAGTGCCTTATTCTTGTTTTAACTTCCGAAAACTTGGCTATTTTTGATTTGGTCAAAATCCGAAAGCTTTATAAGCAAACCATCGAGTAGCGACTAATTGAATTGAAAATTTTGGGATTACCACATACCAAATCAAAATTGGAGGCTTTGTAATACTCTACAAAGGAGGTCGTGAGAGATGAGCTGGACTACGCCCAAAAGGGCATTCCTTGGCGCTGCATCGGCCGAAGGCGGGACAAAACTAAATGCCTTTGATAATGCATTGTTAAAGCTGGGTATTGGAAATGTCAATCTCGTCAAGCTCAGCAGTGTTATTCCCGCACACATAGAATGGATGGATGAAGTGCATAACGTTCCAGTGGGTATGTTACTTCCGACAGTTTATGCCCATATAGAGAGTGATGAGCCGGGCTCAACAATAAGCGCAGCCTTAGGCGTCGGAATCAGCGAAGGAAACGAGGGTGGTCTCATATACGAGTACTCCGGCTACTGCACCAAAGAAGAAGCTGAAGAGATGGTGCGCAGAATGGTTGAGGAAGGCTTCCGTGTCCGGGGATGGAAGCTCGGAGAATTTAAAGTAGCCTCAGCCGAAGCGACTGTTAAAGATAAGCCTGTCGCTGCTTTGGCAGTTGTTGTAATGTTTCCATACTAAATACCATGTCATTAAAAATTCAGGGGGTGGTCATATGGGAGGTGAGGACGATGAAGGGTGTAGAAAGTCCGCTCGGGATGCATGTTATCCTCGACCTCTACGAATGCGATCCCGCTATTCTGGACAACATAGAAGAGATAGAGAGAATCTTAACAGAAGCCGCTGAAGTGGCGAACTCCACAATTATTGATAAGCGTTTCCATAAATTTTCCCCGCAGGGTGTTTCTGGGGCTGTTATCGTTTCTGAAAGCCACATCACAATTCACACATGGCCAGAGCATAGATATGCATCAGTTGATGTTTACACCTGCGGAGATCATACGATGCCCCTTAAGGCAAGTGAGTATATAATTCGAGAGCTAAGGTGCAAACGGCCTGCTCTGGTTAAAGTTGACAGGGGTTTGCTCTTCAGAGAGTGAAGTTTTTAAGCTCTCCCTCTTTTTCCCAAACAGGTGATGCTCATGGGATTTAACGATAAAGAAAGAGCCTTTATTGAGTGGTATCCGAGAGGTTATGGTGTTGGATTTAAGGTCAAAGAGAGGCTTTTTGAGATTCAAACTAAATACCAGAGGCTTGAACTTTATGAAACCGAAGGATTCGGAAAACTCCTTGTCTTAGATGGTACTGTCCAGCTTGTTGAGATTGGAGAGGAAAGCTACCACGAGCCCCTTGTCCACCCTGTTATGCTCGCCCACCCCAATCCAAAAAGTGTTCTTGTTATCGGTGGAGGCGATGGAGGTACTCTGAGGGAAGTCCTTAAACATAAAACAGTGGAGAAGGTTGTAATGGTCGAGATTGACGACGCTGTTATTGAAGTTTCTAAACTTTACCTGAATATAGACAGAGGTGCCTTTGATGACCCAAGAGCGAAGGTTATTGTGGGAGATGGTGTTGAGTATATCAAAAATGCCAAGGAAAAGTTCGATGTGGTCATCATAGACTCAACCGATCCTGTTGGTCCTGCGAGGATGCTGTTTTCCGAAGAGTTCTATAAAAATGTGTATAACGCTCTGGATGAAAAAGGATTAATGATAACTCAAGCTGGCAGTGTTTATCTCTTCACCAACGAGCTTTTAGATGCACACAGAGAGATGAAGAAAGTTTTTGAGAGGGTTTATTACTTCAGCTTCCCGGTTATTGGCTACGCCTCACCATGGAGCTTTCTTGTTGGAATTAAAGGGAGCATAGATTTTACAAAAGTCGACCTGAAAAGAGCCGAAAGTTTAAACTTGACATACTATGATCCAGAAAGACATGAAGCTCTCTTCCAGATGCCAAAGTACATTAGAGAACTTCTCGAAGGAAGTTAAAGCATTCCCTTTGCCTCTTTTTCGAAGCTTTTTATAATTTCCTCCATTTTCGAGAGGAGGGAATCCAGAGCATCTTTTGGTGCTCTTGAACGGTAGATGTATCCCAACCATCCCCTGTTTATGAGCTCTCGCTCAATTAACCCAAGCTCAAGGAGGTGTTTCAGCTTTTCCCTGACGATTCTCTCAGATAGCCCAAGTTTTTTTGATATCTGCCTCGGTGTGAGCTGTTCCCTACGAAGGAGAGAGTATATTCTTATCTCGGAGCTTGTGAGTTCAAATTTCTCAATTGCCATGGACAGCGTTTTTAAAAGCTCCTCCATCTCAACCACTTATGAAATTTTTTCTTCATACCTGTTCACATTTTTGTGGAAAGGTTTATAAACCTTTCAGAAGATGTTCAGTGGTGGTGCGATGTTACGAGCAATGCTCAGAAATACAAGAATAATCGACGGCAGGTCTTTCATTGGAATGGGGCTCCTCGGTCTTGCTATGAATATCAGAAATTTTCCCGATGTTAAAAATGCTTCTATAGTCCTGATTTCCCTCATACTTTATGTTGCATATGCATTCTCGCTCAACAACTGTTTTGATGTCGATACTGATGTTCTAAACCCAAGAAAGCGGAGTAAAAATCCCATAGCCAGCGGTGAGCTCAGCTTTAGAGCAGGAATTATTTTCTCCATGATACTGGCTGTTTCAGGAATTATGCTCGCCTCGCTTCTTGGCAAGGAAGAGTTTCTCATATACCTCTCGATGGTTCTTCTGGCAACTTTATATTCTGCTCCTCCAAGGCTGAAGGCGCAACCAATACTGGACGTAATTTCACACGGAATATTTTTTGGAATGATACCATTCTTCTATGGAGCTTGCTTTGATGGAGTATTGACCAGATATGAGGCTGTAATAGGCTTGGCCCTCCTGCTGTACTCTTTTGCTATGGAGCTGAGGAATCACCTTGAGGATTATGAGAGTGATATAAAAGCCAGCCTCAGGACAACACCAATCACCATCGGAAAAAGCACATCAGAAAAGCTTGCCGCTATATTTTCCGGACTCTCGATAGCACTACTCCTGATTAGCTTCAGCATCCCTTTTGGCGCCCTCGGCATCATGGTTGCAGGAATTAAAGTCAATTATAGAACTCTCGACAGCTTTATGGTCCTCCTTTTAGCTTTACATGCCATAAGAACATTATCGGGTACATGATAACGGGGGGTTGGCAGTGAAAATAGCCCTTGTAAGCGACTGGTACTATCCAAAAATCGGTGGCGTAGCAACACATATGCATCACCTCGCACTGAAGCTTAGGGAGAGGGGGCATGATGTTACCGTTGTGACAAACGGTAGGGAAACCAGCAGGGAAAGAGAGCTAAAAGAGCTTGGTATTGGACTCATCAAAATTCCCGGAGTGGTGAGTCCAATCCTTGAGGTTAATATCACATACAGTCTCAAATCCACAAAAGAGCTCAATGAGTTCCTGAAGGACTTCGATGTTATACACTCCCACCATGCCTTCACGCCCTTGGCTTTAAAGGCTGCAAAGGCTGGCAGGAAGATGAAAAAGGCAAGTGTACTAACAACACACAGCATTTCATTCGCCCACGAGTCAAAACTCTGGGAAGCTCTGGGCCTGACATTTCCCCTATTCAGTAATTACCTCAAATATCCCCATAGGATAATTGCAGTCAGCAAAGCTGCCAGAGCATTTATAGAACACTTTACGGAAACTCCCGTGGAAATCATACCAAACGGTGTTGACGATGCAGTCTTCACTCCGAGAAGGGAAAAGGAGAAGATCAAGGAGAAGTTTGGTATTGAAGGAAAAGTCGTACTGTATGTAAGCAGAATGAGCTATAGAAAAGGACCACATGTTCTGCTCAATGCATTTTCCCAGATTGATGATGCAGTTCTCATTATGGTTGGATCTGGAGAGATGTTACCTTTCCTCAGAGCACAGGCAAAATTTCTGAAAATCGAAAACAGAGTAAAATTTGTAGGCTACGTAAAAAATGAAATACTTCCAGAGATCTTTGGAATGGCAGATGTGTTCGTCCTCCCATCAATAACAGCTGAAGCTTTTGGGATCGTAATACTCGAAGCCATGGCTTCAGGCTTACCTGTTGTTGCAACGGACGTTGGAGGAATTCCCGAAATTGTGAAGGAGAGCAAAAGCGGTTTGCTCGTTCCTCCCGGCAATGAACTTGAACTGAGAAATGCTATTCAAAAGCTCATTCTGGATGATGATCTCAGAGAATTGCTCGGGAGCAACGGCAGAAAAGCCGTCGAGGAAAGATACTCATGGAACAGAGTTACCGAAAAAATAGAAAAAACTTATGAGGATGTCATCTCAAAAATTTAGCGGGGATTAAAGTGCGCATGGAGAACATAACATGGGAGGAGTTCGATAAAATCAGAGAGAGCGTCAACACTGTGATTCTGCCTATTGGGAGTATTGAAGCACACGGAAGGCATCTGCCCCTCGGCACGGATGTCTTTGCTCCCGTGGAGATAGCAGAGAGAATTGAAGTAAAGCTGAGGGAGAAAGGCACAGAGATTCTAATTGCACCTCCGATATGGTATGGGCACAGTTTTGTTCTCAACGTCTTTCCCGGTACCATAAATGTCAAGGCAGACACCCTGAGGAGATATGTGCGTGATATTATAGAAGAATTTGCAGAGGATGGATTTAGAAAGGTAATCCTGCTGAACGGCCATGGAGGAAACTACTATCCCCTTGTAGAGGCATGTGAGGATGTTGCCGAAGAATACGAGGTAGAGATATGGCTCATAAATTGGTGGATA
Organism: uncultured Thermococci archaeon; assembly: GCA_964487115.1. GTDB lineage: Archaea > Methanobacteriota_B > Thermococci > Thermococcales > Thermococcaceae > Thermococcus. The sequence goes on from CAZAPD010000101.1 coordinate 11,237, forward strand.
GACTTTAGGGAGGATATACTAAGCATATGTTCCTCCCAAGGGCATGCAGGGGAGGACGAAACCTCCGTTATCATGGCTATAAAACCAGAGCTCGTCAGGATTGAGAAAGCGGTCGGGGAGAAGAGAACCTCAAAGGTCAGAATAATCAGGAAGGATATTGGCCTTGAACTCTTTCCTGACGGAGTCAATGACAACCCAAAAGGAGCAACCAAAGAAAAGGGAGAAGCAATTCTGGATGTTATCAGTGAAAAAATCGCCCGTTTAATTTTAGAGTCTTAGAGGCGAAGTACCTATGGAAACCGTACTTGAGGAGATAGAAAAAAGAATAAAGCGGCTTGAGGCTGAGATAGAGCTGGCCGAACTAAGCTTTGAACGTATGGAAAAAAGCTTGAAAGGAGAACAACTGCTTAAAAAAGCCAGTTCGTATTCTTTTTATTATCTTATCTTTATGGTTATATGGATGATCGCTGGTTTGCTCTTTCTTGTTGGGCTTAAAAACAGACTGCCCACAACAAGCACTTTTCCTGTTGTTAAGTATGGACTGCTCTTTATTCTGATGTTTCTCATCCCTGTGGTCTACTTTGTGTGGATAAACAGAGAAACAGAGGAAATAACTACTGGAATAGAGCTCAGAGAAAAATGGGCGAGAACTGTAATCACTCGATTTTATATTCCCCTGAGAGAGGCTTTGGAAAAAGGAGATGAGGCAAAACTTGCAGAGCTTGCAGATTCCCTTCTTGAGAATATGGAGCTCGCACAGGCTGTTGAGAAGGTTCATGAGGGGGATCCGAAGATAATGGCCTATGCCCTTTACCTCTACATTCGACGCTCCCCTGAACTGAAAAATGAGATCAGAGAAGTCTCGGAGAGAATTACAAATAAACCCCTAAAAAAACTCCTTCTGTTGGCTATGAAAGATTTATAACAACTTCGTTTTCATCCCCTTATGGTGGGAGTATGAAATTTGAGGTTCTAAGCAGGGACGATATGATAGAGCTTTCAAGAGAGCTCAGCAGAGCTGGCATAATGAACAAAACAAAGGAAGAAGTCAGATGGGAGGTACAGCATTTTATGACAGTCAGAGAGCGCTATTCTGAGCTCGTCAGGATATCAGAAAAGTATCCATTTATCTGGGAGAAGTTGGAGGATATTCGTCAGGCTTTTGATGCAATCCTCTCAAACTGGAAGCCCGGAGAGGAGAAAAAAGTAGAGGATCTGTTTGACGAAGCCGACATAAACAGGCTTATAGTTCTGACAGCACTAATTGAGGGAAGTTATATTGAAAATGAGGAAAAGTTAAAGCTGCTCAAAAAACCTGAACTGGAAGAACTCATTCTTGAGCTTAGATTTCCTGTGGAAGAGATTGAAGATCTTGAAGAATTTGAGAGAGAGCTCAATGGCAGTCTTGTAGCGGAATTCACCCTCATGAAGCACTACTATGTTGAAGTGATGGAGATTGAGAAGGAGCTCATACAGAGGGCTGTTGATATAGCAGAGGACTATGTAACCGAAGAATCCTTAGTTGATGCCCTTTTTGTTGGTATAGCAAAATCTGTGCTGGCTGATGTAATACTTCAGCTGGCTGAGGAGAAGAGAAAGAAGAACGAGCTGATAGAGGCACTGCTCTCAAGAGAACCAATAGTGATTGAAGGCAGAAGAGAGAGAATAAACCTGTATTTTGACGAAGAAGCTATAGAAGACTTCCTAAAGGAACTGCAAGCTCTTGGATATCTTAAAATCAAAGGCAATAGAATATGGCTTTAAGGAATAAGAGAGGAAGAGGGAAAAATCTTAAAAATCAATCCTCAAACTTCCGATGGGGGTGGAAGGGATGGCGGTGCTCAAGGCCATAAAAATCAGAGACAGAGATGGGGGGATATACTTCCGCTGCCCAAGATGCGGGATGGTCTTCAAAAAGAGTAAAGACTACATAAGGCATATAAACAGGGCCCACGTCCATCTCTTCAAAAAGCCTGATGTGAAATGAAGAAAAGCCAAGACACTGGGAGCGGTCGACCTTCACTCCCTCATCCTTATCTCCTTTATTAGCCTGACTATGAATGTCTTACCTACCTTCTCCCTCGATACAAGCTGCTTCTTCTCAAGCTCCTGAATAATGCGGCTTATAGTGGGCCGTGAATATCCCGTGAGCTCGGGGAGATCCTCCTGTTTAACGATCCCGCCTTTTTCAAGCATTGCCTTTACAACGATTCTCTCTTTCTCAGTCAAAACTTCAATTGGAACCCTGTTTTCTCCCCACTTCTTCTTCGCCCAGTAGAGAACTATAGGAACGGTTATTGCGAGGGATATTAGGGCACCTATCAGATAGTACCACCATGGAGAAGTTTGCTCTTCCTTCTTTGGTAGGGTTATCTCAACATTTCTCCCGTACCAGAAGGTTTCATATCCCATGCTCTTGAGCTGTTTTTCCACATTTTCTGACAATCCGGCCCCTATCATGACAACCAGAGTCGGTTTGAGCTTTTTCAGGGCAACCACGGTATATTCAGAGACCGTATCATTTCGGGTCAGTAGAAGGGGATAGCCATAGTTCATCGCATATCTGGCTGCTGCCAATGCAGAGCCATAGTCATTGGCACTTGCCAAGATAACGGTTTCCGAACCCTTAGGGAAGAATGCCTCAGCCAACCTAGCGGCAGTTTCCGTTCTAACCTCCCCACCAATCCTCTCAGTAATAAAACCTATACTCATAAGCTCGTCTTGAACAGTATCGCTTACAGCCTTGGAGTTTCCAATTATTAGCACATGATTCCATCCAAACTGGGCATAGGACTGGAGCTGTGCCTGGGTTTTTATGTCGAGGTTTTTAGGATTAACAGGAAGAATTGGAACACCCAACTTCTTAGCATAAGGAAGCGCAACAATATAATCAATTAGATCATCATTCCTCACGATTATAAGATCATACTTTTTTTCATCACTCGCGGCATGTGTTGCAGGTATCAGCAAGGGAGTGAGCATGAGTGTAACAATCAGGATAATCAAAGGGGCTCTCTTCAATCCGACCACCAAAGAAGAAGTAAAACGAGGAACTTAAAAGGTTTTTCACAGCTCAAGAGTTTCCCCCGGCCTGAGGATCACAACCTCTGACAGGTTTCCAACAAGTTCTCTAAATTCTTCGGGATCCTTTGCAATTGGCGGCCAAGTGTTGTAGTGCATTGGAATGACGTATTTTGGCTTCAGCAACTCAACAGCCTTAGCCGCTTCCTTTGGTCCCATTGTGAAATGTCCTCCAATCGGAAGCAGGGCAACGTCAATACCATAGAGCTCGCCGAAGAGTTTCATGTCCCCGAAGACATAGGTATCTCCTGCATGGTAGATTGTTACACCATCAAGCTCCACGATGTAGCCGCATGCATTGCCCACCATAAAGCCTTCCTCACCGCCACTTGAGTGCCATGCAGGAACCTGAACTATCTTCACCCCATCAACTTCCGTAGGACCGTAATTCATTCCTATAGCTGTTATCCCCTTGTTCTTTTTAGCGAGATAGTTTGCTATATCAAACATCGCCACGATTTTTGCTCCTGTTTTCTGTGCAATTTGCACAGCATCACCAACATGGTCGCCATGCATGTGGGTGACGAGAATCAAATCAACCTCCTCAAGGTCTTCCGGCTTCACTGCTGCAGCTGGATTTCCTGTTAAGAATGGGTCAATAAGGATTTTTCTGCTCCCTTCAATCTCAAAGGCGGCGTGCCCGAGAAATCTAATTTTCACCATCTCCACCACCGGATATAATAACCTCAGGCCATTACTTAAGTATTTCGCAGGAGAAGAGAGGGTAGCAGAAATGAAGATTAGTCTTTTTTCTATTTTTATCCATTGATGCTTTATTATGCTCATTAAAGCTTTGTTATTACATATCCATGCCCAAAAATACCTCACTGCACTCCTTAGGAAAGCTTATATAGACTTTCACCGAGGTTCATCACGGTGATTGTAAAAATGCTTGACTATTTCTTCACACCAAAAGCCATTGCCGTTATAGGCGCTTCAAATGATCCCCTTAAACTCGGTTATGAGGTGTTTAAAAATCTAAAAAGCTACAAAAAAGGGAAGGTATATCCAGTAAACGTCAAAGATGATGTTGTGCAGGGAGTAAAAGCCTACAGGAGTGTCAGAGAAATACCAGATGATGTGGATTTAGCAGTTATCATTGTTCCAAAGAGGTTCGTTAAGCAAACAATAATCGACTGTGGCGAGAAGGGGGTTAAAGGAATAATCCTTATTACAGCCGGCTTTGGTGAAGTCGGGGAAGAAGGAAAGCGTGAAGAGCGCGAACTCGTTGAAATAGCCCATAAATATGGTATGCGTATAGTAGGTCCTAACTGTGTGGGCATAATGAACACCCACAACAACATGAATGCAACTTTTGTCATGAATGCCAAAAAGGGAGATATAGCCTTTATAAGCCAGAGTGGAGCCTTAGGAGCAGGAATCCTATACAAAACAATTAAAGAAGGAATTGGATTTTCAAAGTTCATAAGCATAGGAAACATGGCGGATCTGGACTTTGCAGACTTAATGGAAGCTTTAGCCAACGATGAGCAAAGCAAAGCCATAGCCTTATACATAGAAGGCCTGAAGGATGGGAGACGCTTCATGGAAGTTGGCAAGAGGGTCAGCAAAAATAAGCCAGTCATAGTACTTAAAGCCGGGAAGAGTGAAAGCGGAGCGAGGGCTGCTTCAAGCCACACAGGTTCTCTCGCTGGCTCCTACAGGATATATGAAGCTGCATTCAAGCAGAGCGGAGTTCTTGTTGCCGAAACTATAGACGATATGCTTAGCATGGCGAGGGCATTCACCCAACCACTTCCAAAGGGTAAGAGAGTTGCAATAATGACAAACGCAGGTGGTCCGGGTGTTCTGACAGCAGACGCAATTGATAAGCATGGCCTCAAGCTGGCAGATCTTGAAAAGAAAACCATTGAAAGTCTCAGATCATTCCTTCCACCAATGGCGGCTGTGAAAAACCCTGTCGACATGATAGCAAGTGCCAGAGGAGAAGATTATTACAGAACAGCGAAACTCCTTCTCGAAGACCCTAACGTTGATATGCTCATAGCAATTTGCGTTGTACCGACCTTTGCAGGTATGACACAGACTGAACATGCGGAGGGAGTTATTAAAGCCATGAAAGAAGTTAATAAGGGTAAACCTGTTCTTGGCCTCTTTATGGCAGGATATGTTAGCGAACCTGCCAAGGAACTGCTCGAGAAGAATGGAATTCCAAGCTATGAGAGGCCAGAGGATGTGGCTTCGGCTGCTTATGCCCTTGTAGAGTTTGCCACAAATACTGGAATTGTAAAGGAGGAATGAGGTGATTCTGGATGGCAAAGGTTACGGACATTGTGTTATGGGACAAACCGGGGGAAAAAGTTCTCCTTTTGGGTAATCAAGCAATTGTCAGAGGTGCTCTTGAAGGCAATATAGCGGTCTTTGCCGCCTATCCCGGGACACCAAGCTCTGAGGTTACTGACACGATGGCAGCTGTTGCAGAGAGAGCAGGCGTTTATATGGAGTATTCCACCAACGAGAAGGTTGCCTTTGAGACTGCCCTATCTGCATCATGGGCAGGATTAAGAGCAATGACAGCAATGAAGCACGTTGGATTAAACGTTGCAGCTGATACACTCCTCAGTGCCGTCGGCATGGGTGTTGAAGGTGGATTCGTCATAATGGTTGCTGATGATCCAAGTCAGTGGAGCAGTCAGAACGAGCAGGACACAAGAGTTTATGGAAAGTTTGCCCTTGTTCCCGTCTTAGAGCCAATCTCCCCTAATGAAGCAAAGGAAATGGTAAAGTATGCCTTTGAACTGAGCGAGAAATTCAAACACTTTGTGATACTGAGAACAACCACGAGGAGTTCTCATGCAAGAGGAGATGTTGAGCTTGGAGAACTCCCAGAAGAAATAAAACAGGCAAAGAGAAAATTTGGAGCATTCAAAAAGAATCCACAGAGATTTGTTGGGATACCTGCCCATTCAAGGCTTTTCCATCCCAAAATACTTGAGAAGATTGAACTCATAAGAAAGGAACTTGCAGAGTGCCCGTTCAATTGGATTGAAGGCGATGAAAACGCAAAATTTGGTATAATCGCTCCGGGATTGAGCTATGCATACGTAAAGGAGGCCTTAGCATGGCTCGGTATTGAAAACCTCAAGATTCTTAAACTTGGCACTCCATTCCCGGTTCCGTACAAACTGCTTGAGAAGTTTTTTGATGGTCTGGAAAAAGTTCTCATCGTTGAGGAGCTTGAACCAGTCGTCGAGGAACAAGTTAAAGTATGGGCATTTGAAAACGATGTGAGGATACCAATTCATGGAAAAGACATCGTTCCAAGGATATACGAGATGACCACGAGAAGAGCTGTTGAGGCCATAGCAAAGTTCCTCGGCCTTGAGACTCCGATAAACTTCGAGGATCTCGACGAGAAGTACAAGAAAGTTCAGGCAATGGTTCCGCCGAGGCCGCCTTCACTCTGTCCAGCTTGTCCGCACAGAAACACATTCTATGCCATAAAGAAGGCCGCAACAGCCAGAGCTATATTCCCAAGCGACATAGGCTGCTATACGCTGGGTGTACTACCGCCACTTAATGCTGTTGATACCACCGTAGCTATGGGAGCCTCCATCGGAATAGGTCATGGCCTCAGCATAGCCCTGAACGGTTCCGTTGCAGAGGCGGAGCACAAAAAAGGTAAGGAAAAGAAGATCGTGGTTGCAACGATAGGCGACTCGACGTTCTTCCACACAGGACTTCCGGCTTTAGCGAATGCTATCTACAACCGCTCCAACGTTCTCGTAGTAGTTGTCGACAACCTCGTCACAGCAATGACCGGCGACCAGCCCAACCCCGGAACCGGTGAAACACCACACGGAGCGGGCAAGCAGATAAAGATCGAGGAGGTCGCAAAAGCAATGGGCGCGGATTTTGTTGCCGTTGTCGATCCATATGATATCAAGACCACTGTTGAAACCATAAAGAAGGCTCTTCAAGTTGAAGGTGTTAGTGTGGTGGTCTCAAGACGTGTCTGTGCCCTCCACAGGAT
>CAZAPD010000102.1:0-3307 GCA_964487115.1 uncultured Thermococci archaeon
AGGAGTTAAGAAGGTAATTCCCGGGAGAATCTACGCAAGCGACTCAAGAGGGTTTGAGATAAAGGTTTCAAGAGAAACAGCCACCGGGCTGAAGCTGATAGCGAAAAGCGACGGCTCAGTTCAGGAGGTCTTTCTCGTCGTTGACAAAGCAGACAGGGAGCGGGTTAGGAGAGAGATAGAGAAGATTAGTGAGAAGTGGAGAAAGAGTTAAATCCACCCATGCAGAGTTAGTTATGGTAAACATGAGGAATGAAGCAAAACTTTTATGGGAGCAGGCACTAGAAGATTTAAAAACTGCTGAGGCATTGATTGAGATTAAGAGATACTACGCCAGCGTGTTCTTTTCCCAGCAGGCCGCTGAAAAGGCTTTAAAAGCTCTGTACATTGAAGTCAAAAGAGAATTCCCTCCAAAAACTCACAGTTTGCTCAGGCTTTCAAATGAGCTTGGGATTAAAGATGAGGAGATAATTGACGCTGTTCTTGACTTAAACCCGGAGTACATCGTTACAAGGTATCCTGATGCTGCAAATGAAGTCCCAGCAAAGATTTATAATGAGAGAATGGCGGTTGAGCATCTTGAGAAAGCCAAGAAGGTGATTGAGTTTTGCAGGCAAAAACTTGGACTTTGAGGATTGCGGAGATTATAAAGAAGCACTACCCCGATGCTAAAATTATATTCTTCGGATCTCGGATTAGGGGAAACTACCTTAAGGACAGCGACTACGACATTATTATCGTTTCCAAAGCTTTCAAAGGGAAGCATTTCACCAAAAGGTCAAGTGAGGTTTTGAGGGCTTTGTGGAATGCTGGCATTGTTGGAGATTTTGAGATTCTGTGCTACACTCCGGAGGAGTTTGAGAGAAAGAAGAGAAGCCTTGGAATTGTTAGGGAAGCTTTGAGGGAGGGTATTGTTGTTTAAATTTTTTATGAATCTAATTTCCCTGCAACAATCCTCAGCACTTGGTCTTCTATCTAATTTCCTTCGGATGATTTTACATTTTTACATGCCACGTAATTTACACCCCATGTAAATTTAGATTTTAGCAATATGTTGTTGTGTGTCACTTTTTACTGTATATATTAACCCTTCGGTAGAAGGGAAAAATATAAAACCCTGAGGTAGAAGGGATGGGTATTTCTCTCTTTCTGCGTGGTGGTAAGGATCTCCTAGAAAGAGAGGCCATAAAGGAAATATACAAGGAGTATATGGAAGGCATGGCAAATATCATGAAGGAGGATGAAGATGCCCCTTTTAACTTAGGTCCGGCTGGATCTTGGTTAGAACCTAAAACAATACCGGTCGGGCTTTCCATTAGTTTTGGAATGCTTTCGGGAATACAGTACCCACCTGTTGAATGGAAACAGGAAACGGCTGATGCCACTGTGCTTCTCGCAAATAAAAGGCTGTACATCTTCATATTGTGGACACAAAGAAAAATACGGGGAAAGCAGATAAAAACAATATTTGTAGGTCTGCCTCATTACGACATAAAGAACATCAAAATCAAGGAAAGCAAAGTATTCAATGAGGCAAGGCTGATCGTGGAGTACAATGGATTCCATATAATGGACTCTTCCAACCGAGCAAAAAGTGCAAGATTTTGGATGGTGTTTTCTAAAAAGAAAGACATCGATTATCTTGGTCAAAAAGTAAATGCAGCACAGATGATGGGGGCATGGTTCGAACTTCTAATGAATCAAGCAAAAAGAGAAAAGTACGATGTTGATGGAATTGTTGTTAAGGAAGACATAGATCTCTGATTTCTGTTGAACTGCTTCTGAAATTCCTTTTATCAAAAATAAGTAGGGAGTATTTAGATTTATCTCCACTCTTGCTTTTACGAGTCGGTACATTATTGAGGAGCCCTTGCATTTAAAAACTCCCGTATCTGAAGAACCTTAAATCAACTCTTTTGGGAGCTCAAAGTTTTTAATTACTTAGATTATCTCAAAGCTCTCTCCTCCCCTCAAAGAACTCAATTAGCTTATCATCGTTTATATCCCCAGCTTCTTCGGCATATCCGAGATTTCTCTTCTGCAGTTCAATCAATCCCGGCGTAAGTAAAAGTTTCCCGTTCAGTTTTGGAACCGCATAGTGTAAGGTAATCTCACTGAACTCGTCGAGCTTTATCGTCGGGTTTTCCTCGTATTCTATATCACTCAATCGCTTGCCATCCGTTATGAGCTTTGCAACTATCGAAGCACCATCTATGGAGTACTGGGGCTTACCGATGTGCCTGACTTCCACACCTTCCATCCTTGAAGTTATGAACTCCTTTGTTCTTCCCCTCGGCACCGCATCGCCAAGGATTCCACCGACAACTATAATCGTGTCCTCTTCTATGTCTTCAGGCTTCAGTTCCTCCTCCGCCTGGAGGTCGAGGACGATGATTTTCGAGCGGTCAAAGGGAAACTTTGTAACGCTCTCCATAATGACATTCCCGAGCTTTGCAAGCCTTTCCCGCTCGTCCTCTTGCACATTAGTGAATATCAGCTTATCTCTCCACCACTTGCTAGCATGTTCATACTCCAGCCAGAGCCATTCACTTATCTCTTCGAGATGCTCGATAACTAGGTATGCCATTCATTCCACCGGCTTAAGTTAGCTCAAGAGTTTTTAAACCATAATGCTTATGCACTCCCATGAGCTACCAGAAAAGATATGCCAGAATGGCTGAAGCTTATGATCTCCTGGAGATTTCCCTGGACAGATTCTTTCAGCCTCTGAGAAGGAGAGCTTTGAGTTTTGCTGAAGGCAAGGTTCTTGAAATTGGCGTTGGCACTGGAAAGACACTCGAGTTTTATCCTAAAGGCATTGATCTTTATGCCATTGATGGAACAGAAGAAATCCTCAAAATTGCAGGGAGAAGAGCTGAAAGACTAAACATGGATATAAAACTTTATCAGATGGAAGCTAAAGATTTGAGGTTTCCTTCGGAGAGTTTTGATACCGTGGTTTCTTCGTTTGTCTTCTGCACGATTCCAAATCCAGTAAAGGCTATGGCTGAAATCAGGCGTATTCTCAAGCCTGATGGAAAGGCAATCTTTTTGGAGCATACGAAGAGTGATTCACGATTTCTAAACTGGTTTTTCTTGAAACCTGCAAAGCTCATTCTCTGGCCTCTGATAAGGGACGATACGCTTAGGGATACCCATGAGCTTGCCAAAGATTTTTTTGAAGTTGAGCTTGAGGAAAATTATTACGGGGGAATAGTCAGGCTTATCATCGCCAGAAAGCTCACATAACACAGCATTCATAGATTATCTCAACATCTCTGATGGTTTTTGACCATTCGATAATTTTTCT
>CAZAPD010000103.1:0-6248 GCA_964487115.1 uncultured Thermococci archaeon
CGGAAAATAAAATAGTTCATAATTTGAACGGCTTCCTCGCCACAACTCCGAGAGCTTCTTCAACTCTTTTAACCCCAACAAAACCCACCTTTCTCAGCCTTTCCATAACACCTTTTTGCAAATCCTTTTTCCTGTATTTCTTCCCGGGATTTCCCACATAGTGAAATAATCTCCCACCGGGCTTGAGGACTCTGAAGAGCTCTTCATAAAACTCCAAGCTGTAGAGATGGCCTGCTAAGCTGAAGCGCGGTGGATCATGGATAACCGCATCAAAACTCCTTTCGTTGAATCTTTTTATGACCTCAAATACATCTCCATGGATTACCTGTATGTTTTGCGAGTGAAAGAGCTCCCGGCTCCATGGGTTTATGCGTGCGAGCTCTATGACATTCCTATCTCTCTCGATTGTTATTACATATGCACCTCGTTTGGCGGCTTCTATGGCAGTATAGCCGAGCCCCATGCATGTGTCGAGAATGCTCTCTCCTTCCCGTGGCTTGATTGCGTTGACTTTGCTCTCGGTGTCTTTCATTGGATCGGTTTCCTTTGTTCTATGCATTCTGATGCCGTCTATTTCTATGGTCGGCGGAATTGTTGGAACAAGTTTGTAAAAGTGCTCACCGGCTATCACAGCTTTGAAAACTCTCCCCCCTGTTATGAAGTGCAAGTTTTTATCATTCCTCGCTATCTTCTCAACAGTTTTCCTATCTATTTCGCTTCCATCAGGAAATACAAACTTCTCATCTTTAATCTGGATTAGCCACGTCCTCCTACTTTTTCTCAGGTCTAAGTTGACTCTTGCCCCGCCCTTTGCAAAGAGCAATCTTCTTGCATCCTGTGCGGTCAGAAAGTAGAGACTCCCCATCCATTTCACCTGACTGCGTTTTGCAGTTATTCAAGGAGTTCAGGTTAGGTGTTGGTATTTCCTGTGGATTTTATCTCTCAGGAATATATCTGTGTCAGGTTTTGGGGCAGGAAAAAGCGCCCTGGGGATGACCAGCGAATCCAAGGGCGCCCATAGGGGTTTTTCTGTCTTAATGCCACTGAAATGCTCATTAATCATCGTGATAATTTTGTTATCAACTCGATTCCCGTTCTTTTGAAGAGGTTCCGCTTTCATAAACTGCCACAGCTTGGTTGTCACCATATCTAAAGTTTCTGAGACACTTAAAAAACTAACCCACACTCCTCTCAAAGACCCGCTCAAAGTTCTTGAATGCTATTGCCTCGACCTCTTTTTTCGAAAATCTCTCCTTCAGAAGCTCCAGTAGTTTGGGGATTTTTTCTTCATTCTCGAAGCCATGGACGCTCTTTCCGCTCCAGCCTTTGAGGTAGTAGACAAAATCGAACCCTAAGCCCACGTGCTTGTAATCTGTCAGATCAACCATGTATTCTATATGCCAGATATATCTTTCAATGGTGGGTTCATCTTCATGAACGAAGCCGGGAATAGCAACAGCGCCGATTACCCCATCCCTCTCTGCTATGGCTTTAATCTGCTCGTCGGTGAGGTTTCTGGGATTGTCGCAGAGGGCTCTTGCGTTGGAGTGTGAGGCTATTATTGGGAATGAGGTTGTGTTGATAGCATCCCAGAAGCCAGCTTCGTTTATGTGGCTGAGGTCGATGAGTATTCCCAGCTCTTCTGCTTTTCCGAGCACTTCAATTCCAAAGTTTGTCAGCCCTCCGTTTGTCCTCTCAAAGACTCCATCTCCTATTGCATTTCTGAGGCTCCATGTCAGTGTCAGGATGCGAAGGCCGAGGGAGTGAAATATCTCCAGCAGGTCCACGCTGTCCTCAATTGGCTCTCCTCCTTCGAGACCCAGCCACAGGGCAATCCTTCCGCTTTCAATTGACTTCCTCATTTCATCAACACTGGTTACGAGATCAAAGCTGTCGCTTTCTTGTATATCCCTCCTCAGGGAGTTTAAGACCTCAAGGGCATATCTGAGGGCGTAATGCCTCTTCTCAGCTCCTGTCCATATCGCCATAACTCTGGCTGTTACGATGTTCCCGAAGAAGCGCTCAAAATTCTCCTCAAGAACCCTTGTTTTTCCCTTCTTCCTTTCATCATAGACGAAGGTGGGTAAATCTGAATGGGCATCAAAAATCATGATATCACCATGGAAAATAGAGAAGTTTTGGATATATAACTTTCATCTTTCCTATCATGTTCCTTCAATAGCCGCTATTTCCTCTATTGTATCTCTTCTGATGTAATCCTCTGGAATTTCTCGGGCAAGAAGGTATGCTTTTTCAAATTTCCCCTGTTTAGCCAGCTCTACAGCCACCATACTCAATGCTTCACTCTTCTTTTTGATATCTATTATTTTATTAGCGAAGGCTATGGCTCTGTCCAGATTACCCAGTTCCGTGAGTAATCTGACTGTGTATTGCATGTTATCCTCCGAAATGCCTTCTTCGATATTTCCCCTGAGTGCAGTTTCCATAATTTCGGAATACTGAGGATTTTTTATCTTCTTGAACCATAGTGCTATTTCCAATAATCCAACAAATCTCTGAGCACCCGAATATGCTGTAGAAAGGATAGAAATAGCAGTATCTACATCTTCATCATGTAGAGCTTCCCGGACTTCAGGCATGCCGGCATGCATGACTGTGGAAGCTAATTTAGATTTTTTCTCTAAGAGAGCAGCTTTCTGGCTTAGATGGAGTTTATCAAAAATGTCATAGGCTCTCTTGTAGAATGGGAGGGCTTCTCTTGAATGAAGCTGATCTCCTGCTTTCTCAAGAAGCTCAGCTGTCTCTATGAGATGGTCAACCTTCAGATTATATCCTACTTCAGCACGAATTATATCGTCGAAAGCTACTTCAAAAATATCCAAGGCATGGTTTGTAAATCCAGAAATGGCCATATAGTACCCTAAATATGCCAATGCCATACTTCTCCAAATTGGATTTTTAATTCTGCTTGCAATATCAATGCTATCTTCAAAGAGCATCAAAGCAGCTTCTTTATCTCCTATTGAGGAATATGTAGAGGCAATTAAACCATATGCCGAAACTTTGAATTGTGGCTTTTTTATTTTATCAGCTAAATACATTGCATCTTCAAGCAGTGTCTCTATCCAGTGGATATCCCCATTTTCGTGATATAGTGCAAGAGCTATTGCTGTTAAAGCCTGCACCTTGTCAAAAGGATCTTCTAACTCATGTAGTTTTTCAAATGCATCTTCATAAAGCCCATTATCTATGAGAACTTTAATTTCTTCAAGCTCTCTCATGCTAACTATAAAATTCTCGTAAATCCTTATAAATTTTCTCTGCATCGTATAGAATAAGAGTGGTTAAAAATGCTCACGTTAGCATTATACAACTCCTACGATCCCAAAAAGCTTCACGAGGCACATTGGAGAGCGATTGCCAGAGCAGGCCCCGTATGTAGGGCATTTAATTTCCATCTCGCCCTGATAGGTTTTCCTTTTAAAGGGAAGCCCCTGGATATTGCTGCAGAGATAGCTGAGAACACCACCATTGGAGAGGGTGGGAGATATTTGATTGAGCTTGCTGAAGAAAATAAATTCCATCTCTTAGAATTTCCACGGAAGGGATATCCTGCCCACTTCGGGCATGTGGTTGCCACGACGAGAAAGCCCACGGAAGGGAAAGAGATAAGGGCCGTCGAAATTGCTAAGAGGGCATTCAAGGGAGAAAGCTTTTTCCTCATAGTTGGACTTGGGAGACATGGTCTCCCAAAGGAAACCTTTAAGTTGGCCGAGTATCATCTGGATATAACGGATGGGAAAAGAGTTAGCCTTGAGACATGTACTGCCATCGGGGTTATCCCGGCAAAAATCAGCACATTAATGGAGGCGTTAAAATGGAACTCGAAGGCTGGAAAGGAGATGTGGCGTGGATTCTTATAACGATAGTTATTGTTCTCGCTCTCAATACAGGACTCAAACTTGCCCTTCACACAGACTCTCCGTTGGTTATAGTCGTGAGCGGCTCTATGGAACCGGTTTTTTACAGGGGGGATGTTGTTCTCCTCGAAGGTGTTTCCCCATCTCACATTAAGGTTGGGGATGTCGTGGTCTATAAGAGGCCATACACCAAGTACCCCATAATCCACAGGGTTAGAGCCATAGAGAAGATTGAAATTGGAGGAAAGCAGAAGCTGTGTTTCGTCATTCAGGGGGACAATAATCCTGTCCCTGATCCGGGTTTAATTGGTTCCCCATATCTCGACTGCATTCCGGGAGATGTGATAGAGGCTAAGGCATTGTTAGTGTTTCCAAGAATAGGTCTGATACCTCTGGAAATACGCGAGAAACTTAGCTTAGGATAGTCTAAATCGCTGCTCTTAAAAACTTCCATTCCTTTTTAATTCTGGTGATGGTATGAGGTTTATTCCAATGATAGTTGCAAAGCCTGAAGTGCAGATGGCAATAGACGAGGCAGTAATGAGGGCACGCATAGAAGGGAAAGTCCCTGATACAGTCCGTTTATATGTTTTCAGCCCAAGTTCAATAACCATCGGAAGATTCCAGAGCGTCAGGCATGATGTCAACCTTGAAAAGTGCAGAGAGCTCGGCATTCCTGTCGTCCGAAGGATAACCGGCGGTGGTTCGGTCTTCCACGATGAATTTGGTGAGATAACCTACTCGGTAATAGCCGGCGAAGAGCTTCACCCAGTGCTGAAAAACGTTGAGGATAGCTACCGTTATCTTGCGGGACCGCTGGTGAGTACTTTGAAGGAGCTCGGTCTCGAAGCAGGCTTCTCAGGCCTGAATGACATCGTCGCCAACGGCAAAAAGATAAGTGGCTCGGCTCAGACGAGGAGGAAAGGGGTTATTTTACAACACGGGACATTTATGTACTCAACCCGGCTGGACATTCTCGTTTCGGTGCTCAAAGCCAGCAAGGTTAAGCTAAAGGATAAAGGTGTTAAGAGTATATGGGAGCGGGTCACAACACTTGAGAGGGAAGGCATCAAAATGAGTAGAAACGAGGTCTATGAACTCCTCAGGAAGAAGTTCTTTGAGGTCTTTCCGCTTGAAGAAGGGAAGCTCACGGATTATGAGCTTGACCTCGCTGAGAAGCTGGTGGAAGAGAGATACGGGAATGACGAGTGGAACTATTCACGTTAGCCCAGTATCTCCTCCTTAATTTCATGGAAGAGTTCATCTTCACCGAGTTCCCTTTTCAGCTTTTTGAAGTTCTTTTCAAGCCTGGGGAGTCTACCTTTTGAGCGCTTGAGCATGCTGTTGCCCAGTTCCAGAGCAAAGCGGATGTATTCATCGCTCACTAAAATCTTTCCGTCCTTTCCGAGAGGAGCTGTCAGGTATTCGGTGGCGTTTATCTCAATCAAGTATCTGCTACTTATGGATTTAAACGTCGTGTATTTGAAGCCTGAGGATAAACCAAGTTCATGGAGCATTTTGGCTTTTTCCATGTCTTCAGCAACTACATGGAAGATCGGAGGCTGGCTCTTTAGAAAAATTAAACCTGTTCTTGCTTTTTTCAGACTTGATTTGGCTTCTTCAAACTCAATCAGACGATGTACTTTTATAAGCCATCTCGCCATGGGTTTGGCACCGAGAGCAGGCTCTTCAATGATTCCAATTCTTCCTGAGCATGATGATGTGGTGTAAATCCCTTCGATGGAGTTTATGAGCATGAGGAGGTCGATGATGTCCTCATCAACCTTTCTCTCCTGTACTGCGGTGAAAAGGCTTTTGAGGGCTTCTCGTTTTGCTTTCATACTTCCAGCCTCCCTTATGATCGGATTCATTGGAATAAAGGTCTTAAAGCTTTCTCTCTGCAAATTTTGACGAAAACTTTATAAAGCTAACCCAAAAAGTTAAGCTGGACATGGCCGGGGTGGTGTAGCCTGGTTAGCACAGGGGACTGTGGATCCCCTAGCCCGGGTTCAAATCCCGGCCCCGGCCCCATAACAACATTTCTCCCGGAATAAAACGCTTCCAAAGCCAACTCCAGCAAACGCGACATGTTAATGCCCTCTTTCCTTGCAAACTCAACCAAATCAGCCCGGATTCTCAGCGTTACATTACGCGTCTCTGAACGCTTCCGTACATCACCCGTGTAAATACACGTGTATTTACACGTGTTTGGTCTCATAGCCTGACACCAAAAAGAGTGAAGAACCCCGATTTAAACAACTTTCGCACGCAGAAACCGGTGTAAGGCAAATGCCTTACACTGAAAGCCAAAAAATAATAAAGGGCATTAATCCGCCTCGCCATAAGCGAGAACGAAGAACGCCTCAA
>CAZAPD010000104.1:0-3426 GCA_964487115.1 uncultured Thermococci archaeon
AACGACCCTCCACTGTGGGCTCTGACTAAGGGACTTATGATGATACTAAACCACAACCGCTCAAAGGGCGTTCTTCCGAGCGTGGAGCTTCAGGAAGAAGTTTTAAACCACGCATTAAGGCTCAACCTCCTATGGCCGAAAGACGTTAAGGTTCTTGAATGCAAAGACGGCAAATGCATCGTTTTCAGGGGCGAAATATCCGAAGATGGCCTTCATGGCTTCAAAAAGTATCCTTTTGATGCAGACGTTGTATTTTACAGGGGCGAAGATACAGCTATTGGCTACTCCAGAATGAGAAAGCTGGGATATGTATGTGGAAAATATGGAGTTGACGAGCTGATTCGAGAAGCACTTAGACCCCCCACGAAAAAGCTTAAAAAAGGAAAATATAAGCATCGTTAGACATCATGATAACCAGAGGAGGGATCGGAATGGCGAGAAACAAGCCACTGGCAAAGAAGCTTCGTTTGGCAAAAGCCGCAAAACAGAATAGGAGAATTCCTGTGTGGGTTATTGTTAAAACCAACAGAAAAGTTATGACTCACCCGAAGAGGAGACTCTGGAGGAGAACAAAGCTTAAAGAGTAATGGAGAGGTGAATTAAAATGCCAAGGCAGAAGAGCAAACCGGGAATTAAAGTTGGCGATGAAGTTATGATTATCGTTCCTCTTAGAAAGGTTAAAAAGAAAGTTCCAAGATGGAAAAGAGCTCCAAGGGCTACCAAATTCCTCAAGGAGTTCATAGCAAAGCATGCAAAGGCTGCAAGGGTCATCATAGGGCCTGAAGTCAATGAGAAGATATGGGAAAGGGGAATTGAGAAACCACCAAACAAAATAAGAGTGCGTGTCAAGGTTGAAGAAGAGGAAGGAGCCAGAGTTGCATATGTAAATCTTCCACCAGAAGAGATGCCAAAGAAGCCAAAAGAAAAGAAGAAAATCAAAAAAGAAGAAAAAGTCGAGAAGATCGAGGAAGTAAAGGAAGAACCCAAAGAAGAGATTAAGGAGGAAGCTAAAGAAGAAACAGAGGAACCTGCTGAGGAGAAACAGGAAGAGTGAGTTCCCTTTTTATTCCTCTTTAGAGATTCAGAGGTGACGAAATGCACATAGAAAGACTCGATTTTGAAAATTCTCCATATCTTGGTGTCTATGGGATAGCTACCGATAGGATAGCTTTTATAAGGGAAGGATTGGCTGAGAGAAAACTGAATGTATTACGTGAGGTTTTAAAAGTCCCTCTTGTTGAGACGAGCATAATGAAATCAAGAATTATCGGCATCTTTGCCGCTGGCAATTCAAATGCCCTACTTGTTCCCTATTACATCTGGGACGGTGAGCTCGAGTATATAAAATCTCAACTCAGAGATCTGGATATAGATATGGTCGTTGAGCCCTTTCTGAGCAGGCTGACAGCATTTGGAAATCTCATCCTGACAAATGATAAAGCCGCACTAATAAGTGCCAAATTCACAAGAGAAGAAGCAAAGAAGCTTGAGGATATACTCGGTGTTGAAGTTGAGAGAGGGATAATCGGCGAACACCATGCTGTTGGAAGTGCAGGAGTTGTTACGAATAAAGGAGGGCTTGTACATCCAGAAGCCACTGATGAGGAGCTTGAATGGCTGAAGAATCTTTTCAAAGTCGAGTTTTATGTTGGAACAGCCAATCAGGGTGTTCCTTTTGTTGGCTCATGCATGTTAGCCAACTCAAATGGTGTTGTTGTTGGAAGCCTGACCACAGGTCCTGAAATTGTTAAGATTGAAGAAGCACTGGGATTTTTATAACTTAGGGGTGATGGATAATGGAGGTTAAGGTTTATCGCATTAAAGGAGTCTTTGAGAGGAACGGAAAGAGAGAGGAGTTCAGAAAGGAATACAGAGCAGTTAAAAAGGAGGATGCACTTGAGCGTGTTTATTCAGAGATAGGCAGCAAACACAGAGTTAAAAGAAGCAAAATCTGGATTGAGAGTGTTGAAGAAATAAAGCCCGAAGAGGCTAAAGATCCGATAATCCGGAAACTCAGCGGGCTCTGATTTCCTTTTCTATTCACCGTTTAATTCAACCGAGAATTCCATTTCTTCCTTTGTCTTTCCTATCTCGAGTTTGAGCATGAAGTCCCCATGCCCGCTCACAAAAGTGAGGTCGTTCAGAGCTTTCTGGAGCTTTGGAGGATCCAAGATTTTCTCATGAGATACAATGAGAAACGGCTCGTTCAGGAACTCATAGGTGAATCTCTCCGGCTTATCACCGAAGAATATGATATCCTCGACCATTTTGCCCCGAATAGCAACATTAACATAATCAGCTTTCTGGAGGTTCAGGCTAACTTCACCCTCAAATCCAGTTTCCAGCGGCTTAATTAACAGCTGAGCGTAGTCTTCAAGGTCTCCGACCGTTATTGAATCACTTGGAAACTGGAATCGATAGCTCGGTATAATGTAGAGGAGCAAAATACCGTTCTTAAGTCTGTATCCGGGTAATTTTATCAATCCAGAGCCGGGAACATCGAGCTCCAGTCGGTATTCAGCAGGGATTAATGGAAGTTCACTGGAGAGAATGTTCCTCTTCGGTAGAAACTTCCGGAAGGTGTTAAAAAGCCATCCTGAAGTGTAGTAGCGGGATCCTTTAGCTCCAATCTTTGGACCGAGCAACACAGAACTTGATGCTCTGAAAAGGCCATATTCAGCTTCAATGTTATGGGGAAAAACAACAAGATTTTCCATGACTTCGATCCT
This sequence comes from uncultured Thermococci archaeon, assembly GCA_964487115.1. Lineage (GTDB taxonomy): Archaea > Methanobacteriota_B > Thermococci > Thermococcales > Thermococcaceae > Thermococcus. The sequence continues at coordinate 2,730 of CAZAPD010000104.1, forward strand.
TTGAACAATATCTTCAACAAGCTTTTGAGTTCTGCCTGAGAAAAACCTCCCTTTGGAAACTGTAAGCACCTTCATATTACATCCCACCCGATAAGATTTAAATCCTTTTTTCCCTCCATCCCAAAACTCGTGACTGATAGTGCCTTTTTGGAAATATTTCCAGTGGATCAATCCCCTTTTCTCTGAGCAGATGTCTCAGTTCCACCTCATAATCAGCTTTTTCAAGCTTCTCACTTTCACGAATTTCCACTATGAAGAGATTCTCAGTCAACTCCTTTATTGTTTTGTAACCCAAGCCCAAGAGGGGTCTGATGTATGCAACGTCGAACCTGTCCTCAAGGGAACGGGCTCTTGGAAGCTCAAGGAAAGGAACCCTATCATCCCTCCTCGTTCCGTCGCTGATCCTGTCAGCCATTTTTGCAATTTCCTCAAGAGCTCTCTCATGAATGAACTGGATAGCTTTGTTAGGGTGTCTATCCTCAATGCACATATAAGCCGCTTTTTCAAGGGTATCCCTCGGCAGGTAGAGCACCTGATGCTCAAAGCCAAGTCTCTCCGCAGTGTCCCGGGCATACTTCCAGTTGTCGAGAATGCCGAAGCTTATGGTTATTAACTTTACCTCATAGCCAAGCCGTGTTAGAATCCATGCCGAGAGTGATGAATCTTTACCTCCGCTGTATAGATGATAAACCTGCAT
>CAZAPD010000105.1:0-10200 GCA_964487115.1 uncultured Thermococci archaeon
ATTTAAAAGCCCAACTTTTATAAACCCTCTCGCATCGCTATGCGAGGGTGAGAGAGATGGAAAAACGTTTGCCAGGGAAGGTGAGAAGAGCCATTCGCGCTAAATATCATGACATCGAGCCCAAAGCGTGGATTGGTAAGAAAGGTTTGGATGAGGGGGTAATTCACGAGATAAACACCCAGCTCAAAAAGGACGGCATCTTAAAGGTTGAGATTAGGAAAGGTGCTCTAATTTCCACTGAAATGGAGAGAAAAGAAATAGCCGAGAAGGTGGCTGAACTAACGAACAGTGAGCTTATAGATATCAGAGGCAAAAGGTTTATATTGTTCAAGCCGAGAGAGGGTTGGGAAAAGTATTTAAGAAAGCTTAAGAGAAAAGAACTCTCAAAGGAGAAACGGGAGGAGAAACCCGTTAAAAAGGTCAAGCTCGATATTGCTCAATTCAGGAAAAAGTTCAAGAAAGGGAGGGATTAAGTATGGCGACAGTTTATGATGTTCCCGGTGATTTGCTCGTTGAGAGGGTTGCTCAAAAGCTCAAGGAGATAGAGGCCATAAAACCCCCAGAATGGGCACCTTTTGTCAAAACCGGAAGGCATAGAGAGCGCTTGCCCGAGCAGGAGGACTGGTGGTACCATAGGGTCGCCTCAATTTTCAGAAAAGTTTATATCGATGGACCGGTTGGCATTGAAAGGCTCCGCACATGGTATGGAGGCAGGAAGAATCGCGGACACGCTCCGGAGCACTTTTATAAGGGCAGCGGGTCAATAATAAGAAAAGCCCTTCAGCAGTTGGAGGCAGCGGGCTTTATAACAAAGCTGCCCGGAGAGGGTAGAGTCGTTACTCCTCAGGGAAGGAGCTATCTCGATAAAATAGCCACGGAGCTCAAAAAAGAACTTGAAGAACAAATTCCAGAACTTAAGAAATACTGAGCTCTTTTATCACATTTCTTCCCAGCTTAATTCAGGATAGATTTTTAATCTGAATTCCCAAAAAATAATTCAGGTGATGAAAATGGCGGAGGATATAGAAGAAATCAGGAAAAGGAAGCTCCTTGAGCTGCAAAAGAGGTTGGCAGAACAACAGAAAGCACAGGAAGAAGCCATACGGCAAGAAATGGAGCTTGAAGCGCAGCTTGATGCCATAATGAGGCAAATACTGACACCTGACGCCAGAGAGAGGTTAGGAAGAGTTAAACTTGTTAAACCAGAACTGGCCAGACAGGTTGAGCTGATTTTAGTCCAGCTCTTTCAGGCGGGTCAGGTTAAAGAGAAAATTGATGATGCAAAGCTGAAGAGAATTCTCGCCCAAATAGATGCCAGAACCCGGAGGGAATACAGGATAAAATGGTAGCCTGAAGGGAGCAACATGGATATTAGAGAGATACTCCAGATTCTCAATGAAAAGGGAGAGGTTAGCAAGGATACTTGGAAGCCTCTATCAGTGAAAAAGAATAAAGACGGAACAGTTGACGTGCTCTACAAAAACAGGGTTATCGGAACTAATGATGATCCAGTTTTTCTTTGGATTTATGCAAATATTGTTGAAGATGACGAGTTAGATGTCAAAGTTCTTGAGAGGATCACTTTTAAAAAAGAAGATATAAAATGGATTCTCCGCTATGCTCAACCTTAACCTTTATATACCATAAAATTTTTAAAGGTATCCGCATGCGGGGGTGAGGAAGTGGATAAGCGTAGAGTTTGCCCTGTTTGCGGCTCAACTGAGTTCATTTATGACCCTGGAAGGGGCGAAATCATCTGTACAAAGTGTGGTTTTGTCATTGAGGAAAACGTCATAGATACCGGTCCTGAATGGCGTGCTTTTGATGCTTCCCAGAGAGAGAAGCGTTCCAGAACTGGGGCTCCTGAGAGCATTCTCCTTCATGATAAAGGTCTTTCAACGGATATAGGAATTGATAGAAGCCTCACAGGTCTGATGAGAGAAAAGATGTATCGCCTGAGAAAGTGGCAGAGCCGTTTAAGGGTCAGTGATGCTGCCGAGCGTAATTTAGCCTTTGCCCTTAGCGAGCTCGACAGAATTGCTTCACAGCTCAAGCTTCCAAAACATGTGGAGGAAGAGGCCGCAAGACTTTATAGAGAAGCTGTAAGAAAAGGTCTTATCAGGGGAAGGTCAATTGAAAGCGTTATTGCTGCCTGTGTTTATGCAGCGTGCAGACTGTTGAAGATTCCAAGAACTCTGGATGAAATAACTGAAATCTCCAGAGTTGATAAGAAGGAAATTGGACGAAGTTTCAGATTTATCGCGAGAAACCTCAATTTAACTCCAAAAAAACTCTTTGTTAAGCCGACAGATTATGTAAATAAATTTGCTGATGAGCTTGGTCTGAGTGAAAAGGTTAGGCGGAAAGCTATTGAGTTGTTGGATGAAGCCTATGACAAAGGGCTCACGAGTGGTAAAAGTCCTGCTGGATTAGTTGCTGCTGCTCTCTACATAGCTGGCCTGCTTGAAGGGGAAAAGAGAACCCAGAGAGAAGTTGCTGAAGTTGCGAGAGTCACCGAAGTCACAGTAAGAAATAGGTATAAGGAGCTCGTTGACAAGCTCAAGCTGAAGATACCTATGTGATTTACTTTTTCATAAACCAGCTCTCAAGGGTTGACTGCCTGCTGGCTTTTATTGCTTTTTTAAGTCTTTCAAGACCGTTGAGAACCCTTGACTCGCTGAAGTCATGCTCATCACACAGGAATCTGATTATTCCTTCTTCATCAGGCATCTTCCATTCAAGCCTAAAATCATCTGTTACTGGAGGATTCAGGAAAAACTCCTTTATCGCGTAGAGATCAACCTCACTCTCCTTCTGGTATTTTTTCAGAGGATCCTTTGACCGCTTCACAATCTCAAGAGCCTTCTTCGGCCCTATACCTTTTATCCCTCCAGGATTATAGTCAGTCCCAACGAGGATTGCCATTTCAATGAGCTTTTCCCTGTCTATACCGAGCTCTTTTAGAGATCCCTCAAGGGTTATGAGTTCAGGTCTAACCTCCACATAAACATCCTTTCCCGGAAGTTTCCTCCGCCCTGTTATCGTGAGATTTCTGACCAGCCGAGGAGCACCAAAGAGGAGCGAGTCATAATCCTGAGATGCTGAAGCATAAGTTTTTCTCTTCATCGCCATATATGCCGCCTGAGCTTCTCCCTCACTTGGCGCCTGAATAACAGGAATCCCCATCAGACTCAGGAGTTGTTTGGCATCATTGATAAGCTGTTCGTTCACCCTGCTGGCTCTCTGGGCATATTTCTTCGCTTCCTCTAAGTCACCTCTGGCCAGAGCCTCTTCCCATTTTTCCTCCGCTTCTTCTCTCGCTTCTCTCCTCTTCTCAAGCTCTTTCTTTTTGAATTCTGGTGGCTCACCGTCAAAGACGTAAGCGGGCTTTATACCAGCTTCCATCAGATTGATAGTTCTATAGAACAGGCCGGAAAGATGAGAGGTTATCCTTCCCCTGGAATCCATTAAAGGCATCCCATCTCTCTGCCTTATTGTTGACAGGAACTGATAAATGGCATTGAAGGCATCTATCGAAACTTTCCTACCGTAAAGATTCTCAAGTTCAATCTCTCTCCTTGGGATGAGCTCGCCTATCTGAACCCCCATTATATCACCCACCGTAATGTTTGATATGTTCCAAAATTCAAATAGGCACTGCGGGTTATAACATTTTCCAAGCTCGCTGGAGATAGAAAACACATTCAATTTTATCCTAAGGTTAAACTCTTATGGTTCATTTGACATATGCCGATATGGAGCTCGTCAAATCGAGAAGAGAAAAGTTATAACCTATTTTTCCGAAATAAAACTGTAAATTTCATCCGAGGTGATAAAAATGGGTGTCGAGGCACTTTTTGAACCAAAGAGCATCGCTGTGATAGGAGCGTCTGAGAAGCCCGGAAAGATAGGATACGCGGTTATGAAAAACCTCGTGGAATATGGATATGAAGGGAAGATATACGCCGTTAATGTCAAGGGCGTCGAAATAAAGATAGGAAACAGAGTTTTTAAGGCATACAAGAGCATACTCGATGTTCCGGATGACGTCGATATGGCTGTTGTAGTTGTCCCGGCAAAATTTGTTCCACAGGTTGTCGAGGAATGCGGTCAGAAAGGCGTTAAAGTCCTTCCAATAATAACATCCGGCTTTGGTGAGCTTGGAGAGGAAGGAAAGAAGGTTGAAGAGCAGATAGTCGAGACAGCTCACAAATACGGAATGAGAATTCTCGGTCCGAATATTTTTGGCGTCGTTTACACTCCAAACAAAATAAACGCTACCTTCGGCCCAACCGATGTTATGCCCGGAAGCTTAGCTTTAATCAGCCAAAGCGGGGCCCTTGGAATAGCCCTGATGGGATGGACAATCCTCGAAAAAGTAGGCCTCTCAGCAGTTGTCAGCATAGGAAACAAGAGTGACATTGATGATGCTGATCTGCTTGAGTACTTCAAAAAGGATGACAACACAAAGGCAATCCTCATTTACATGGAAGGCGTAAAGGATGGCAGAAAGTTCATGGAAACAGCCAAGGAGGTCAGCAAGAAGAAGCCTATCATCACCATCAAAGCAGGGAGAAGCGAGCGCGGTGCTAAAGCCGCAGCTTCACACACTGGATCACTCGCGGGTGCTGATAAGATATATGATGCCGCCTTCAAACAAAGCGGTGTCCTTCGTGCTCTCACAATTGGCGAGGCTTTTGACTGGGCCAGAACTCTGAGCAATCTCCCGGAGCCAGAAGGAGAAAATGTTGTCATTCTCACAAACGGTGGTGGGATTGGAGTTATGGCTACAGATGCAGCCGAAGAAGAAGGACTGCACCTCTATGATAACCTCGAAGATTTAAAGCTCTTTGCCAATTACATGCCACCCTTCGGTTCCTACAAAAACCCCGTAGATCTCACTGGTATGGCCGGAGCAGAAAGCTATGAAGGGGCTGTCAGAGCTGCCCTTGAAAATCCAAACATGCATGCTATAGCAGTTCTCTACTGTCAGACAGCTGTGCTTGACCCGAGAGATCTTGCAAAGCTTGTTATAAGAGAGTATAACGCAAGCGGTAAGAAGAAACCTCTTGTTGTTGCTATCGTTGGAGGCATTGAAGCTAAAGAGGCCATAGACCTGCTCAACGAGGAAGGTATTCCAGCCTATCCTGAGCCTGAGAGAGCCATAAAGGCATTATCAGCCCTCTACCGCTGGAGCAGATGGAAGAACCGGCAGAAAACCGAGTAACCCCTTTTCTCTTTCATCTTCCCTCCATGATCCAAGAATAGTTTTTAACTTTCGGGGGTCAAACCTCCTAAGGGATAACCATGCTCATCGCCCTCATCTCTGACATACACTCAAACCTTGAAGCACTTCAAGCTGTTTGGAAGGAAATAAAGCACGCTGATGTAATCCTCTGCATGGGCGATTTAGTCGGCTATGGTGCCTCTCCAGATGAAGTTGTTGAGTTCGTAAAGTCTCAGATGAAAAAACGGCTTTTTCTTTGCGTGCGCGGTAATCACGACAATGCAATAGCTTTCGGAGTAGACTGGCATTTCAATCCCTATGCAAGGCAGGCAGTTAGATGGCACCAGCGCATCATGAAAAGCAAAAATCTTGAGTTCCTTAGAAAGCTCCCTGTTAGACAGATTTTCACAGATGATACTGGACGGAGTTATCTCCTGATTCACGGCTCCCCAAGGGCACCTCTTGATGAATATCTATTCCCATGGTTTCCGGATAGTGAGTTTAAGGCTGTTCTCAGCTATATCAAACAGGACGACCTCATAGTGGGGCACACTCATATGCCAATGCTCGTAAAGATTGACGGAAGAAGGATCATCAACCCCGGTGGCGTGGGACAGCCAAGGGATGGAGACTGGAGGGCAGCGTATGCCATCATAGATACCGAGGTTGGCGAGATAATATTCAAAAGAGTTGAGTATGAAGTACAAGAAGCGGCACGGAAAATAATTGAGGCAGGTCTGCCGCGCTTTTTGGCAGATAGGCTCTATGATGGCTATTAACATTGAAATTAAAATAGAAAGTCACTCAAGCTCTCCTTCCATATCCATGTCCAATTCGGGCTCTGGTTCTTCCCTCGTACCAACAAGTTCTTTCACTGTTCTGAGCCTTCTGAGTTTTGATTTCACTGCGAGCTTGTTCGAATCAATAATTATAACTTCTCCAATGCTCTTCACAGCGCTTACAGGGATCAGAAGGAGACCTTCATGATCAGTGACAAATTCACTTGTATCGAGATCCTCATCGGGCTCAGCGACTATCACAAGAATATCACCGGTTTCCTCATCCATACTGAGATCATAAACCCAGCCGAGCCTTATGCCTGTATCCGTAATAAGCTCAACGTCCCTAAGCTTTGAGGCTCTTATCTTTACCATTTTTTCCACCTCTTGGTTTAATCGTGTAATCCTTTAAGCATTAATGTATAAAACTTTTTCCACTGAAAAACACAGAAAAAGGGTCAGAAAGTGAAGTAGTCCATTTTCTCCTCCTTCTCACCTCTAACCTGTCTGCTTTCCTCAAAGTTCCTGTAGTAATCCAGCATGTATTTTGTTATGCTCGGTTTTACCTTTTTCATGGCTTCCTCAAAGTCCCTCCTTGAAACTTTCAGCTTCTCAAGAAACTCCTCACTTTGCTCTTCCACCAGCTCAGATTCCGTGCGTGCCATTATTCTACGCATCGCATTTAATGCCGCCTCTCTTACGAGTGCTGCCAGATCTGCTCCGCTGTAGCCTTTGGTTCTCTTTGCGAGATCTTCAAGACTTACATCCGAAGCAAGCGGAACCCTTCTCGTGTGAACCCTGAGAATCTCAAACCTTGTCTTTTCATCTGGTGCCGGGACATATATTAATCTATCAAGCCTTCCGGGTCTGAGTAAGGCGGGATCGAGGATGTCCGGCCTGTTGGTCGCAGCTATGACAACAACTCCACTGTTCCGTTCTATGCCATCCATCTCCGTCAGGAGCTGATTTATAAGTCTGTCAGTTACTCTGTTCATATCTGTGCCTCTGGCAGGAGCTATTGAATCGATTTCATCTATGAATACTACAGTTGGAGCAGCCTGTCTCGCCTTCCTGAAAATTTCCCTAACTCTCTTCTCGCTTTCTCCCACCCATTTTGAGAGAACTTCAGGCCCCCTAATCCCAATAAAGTTAGCCTCACTCTCAGTAGCGACAGCCTTGGCCAGCAGAGTCTTACCAGTCCCCGGCGGACCGTAAAGCAGAACACCCTTCGGCGGCTCTATCCCAAGCCTCTCGAAGGCTTTCGGGTACTTTATCGGCCACTCAACAGCTTCTTTAAGCTCTTCTTTTATATTCTCAAGGCCTCCTATGTCTTCCCAGTGCACGTTCGGAACTTCAAGGAGGACTTCCCTCAGCGCCGATGGTTCAACCATCTTAAGAGCCTCATAGAAATCAGCTTTTGTTACCTTGAGCTCCTGAAGAACCTCCGCAGGTATTCTCTCATGTTCTGGATTTATTTTTCCCTGCTCTATAAGCCGCCTGAGGACTACCATAGCTGCCTCTCTTGCAAGGGCGGCTAAATCTGCACCAACAAAGCCATGGGTCTTTTCGGCAATCTCTTCGAGCATTTTATCAACCAGTCTGCTGCGAACTTCCCGGTACAGCTCACTGTCTTCTTTTAAAACTTCTTTAATCTCCCTCTCATCCTTTAAACTTCCAATTTTCTCAGTAAGTTTCTGGATTTTCTTTCCATCAAAACGCTCATCTTTCACAAGATCCTTCAGAACCCTAACAACAGCATGTCTGTCAAAATCCGGCTCAAGGGGCATTCCTCTTGTGTGTATTTGAAGTATCTCCTTCCTTCCCTGTTTATCTGGGACACCAACTTCAATTTCCCTGTCAAACCTTCCGGGTCTCCTCAAAGCCGGATCAATAGCGTCTGGTCTGTTAGTCGCGGCTATAACTATAACCTTCCCCCTCTTTTTAAGTCCATCCATGAGGGTTAATAACTGGCTTACGACTCTTTTTTCAACTTCTCCAGTAACTTCCTCCCTCTTGGGAGCAATTGCATCAATCTCATCAATGAAAATTATACTCGGAGAATTCTCCTCAGCTTCCTTGAATATCTCCCTTAATCTCTCTTCACTCTCACCGTAGAACTTGCTCATGACTTCAGGTCCATTTATTGCTATGAAGTGGGCATTAGCCTCGTTAGCAACAGCCTTGGCCAGCAGAGTCTTACCAGTCCCCGGCGGACCGTAAAGCAGAACACCCTTCGGCGGCTCTATCCCAAGCCTCTCGAAGAGCTCAGGATGTTTGAGCGGAAGCTCAACCATCTCGCGGATCTTTTGTATTGCCTCTTTGAGACCGCCTATATCCTCATAGGTAACTTCAGGTATGCTCTCCTCCCTTACCTCAACCGCCTGAGGCAGGACTTCAATCTCAGTGTTGTAGGTTATCTGGACTATACCCTTGGGATTCGTGTTGACAACTATGAACTTCAATTCTCCAAAGCCAAGAGGCATGGCTTCAAAAAGTCCTCTAAAAAGCTCATCGAAGGGGTCTCTCGGATAAATCTCACTTCCTCCCCTGCCGCTGGCAACCACAACGTCACCTTTAACAAGTGGTCTGCCCAGGAGGTTGTTTTTCACAATCTCACCGGGAATCTGAATGTAAACCCCCTTCTGAGCAGGAGCAAGAGTAACTTTCTTCGCCTCATGGACTTCAGCCCTCTTCACTCTTATGTAGTCTCCTATGCTCACTCCCGCATTCCTCCTTATATAACCGTCTATCCTGATGATGTCTATGCCCCTATCATCCGGATGGGGATTGGCAACTATCGCCGCTGTGCTCTTCTCTCCAATGAGCTCGACAATATCACCCGGTTCCACAGCGAGCTGTTTTTGATATTTTCTATCAAACCTCGCTATCCCTCTTCCAACATCCTTCTTCAGGGCCTCAGCTACCCTGAGCTTGATTTCCTCTTTGGTCTCTTCCTTTCCAAAAATCATTTTCCATCACCTTTAATTCTCTTTTTATGAGCTTCAATAGCCTCTTCAAGAGTCAGGTTGCCTTTGGCAACCTCTTTGGCAAGATCAGATGAAATCGTTATAGTCCTGCTCAGCTCCCTGCTCCTCTTCTTTATGTATTCAATCTCCCCCTTAGTCGGCTCACCTGATTCCATCAGCTCTCCAATCTTAACTTCTCTACCATCCCTTAAAGCTATATTGATTGAGGCCACTATATCCTGCACTTGGGAAACCTCAATCCCACCAACTTTAGGGGTTGTCTTCTTTTCATTCACGAGAATTATGGGATGGTCCTCACCCAGTACATTTGCCAGAGCCTTCAGCATAAGAATTCTGTGTCTTTTTGCCCCGTGGCCAATCTTCAGCTTTGCCCCCGGGTATTTCTCAAGCAGTTCAAGAATTATCCCCACATCACGGGGATTTTTTAAGTGGTAAACTTCCAGAACCCTATTATCTGCAACCACGCTAACCCCCGGTCTCTCCCCCGGATCAATGGCTATGTACATATGCCTGAATTTTCCCCTTCCCTCAAGCTTTGCCAGCAGTTCATCAATAAAATTCTCATTCTGCACGATGATTTTAACAGGAAAATCGACTCTATCATAATCTTCCTCGCCTGTCAAAACAACCTCAACGTCAAATGGAATCCTCTCTCCCGGCCGCAGGCTATAAAAGGGAATCCTGTATTCTTTCAAAACCTTCGAAGCGAGATAATAAACTCTTGCATTTGATGTTACCACTGCAACCCTCATGGTTGAGGCTATGAACATTGAGTATTAAAGCATTTCCCGAAAATTATTTTAAATCACAGGCATAGCGTAGAACGAGGTGTTTGCATGCAGCCCCCAAAAAAGAGAAGGCAGACTGAAGGGGAGGAAGAGTTCGAGGAGGAGTGGGAAGAGTTTGAAGAAGAGTGGGAGGAGGAAGAGGACTGGGAAGAAGAATGGGAGGACGAATGGGAAGAAGAGGAAGAATGGTGACCTCCAATCTTTCCTCACGGAAGTTGCCTATCTCACAGTTCTTTGAGCTTTTCTGCTTTTTTCCACTCAGCTCTCTTTATCAGCTCGATGGTGTAAGCATAAAAGCCGATTTTCGTGAGGAGCTCTGGAAAAGGCTCGTTCTCGGACAGCTCCTTAATCTTTGCGGAGAGCTTTTTAATGGCCTTTTTCTTTGCTTCCTCAGAGTGGTCAGTGAACTCTAAAGCCTG
>CAZAPD010000106.1:0-15868 GCA_964487115.1 uncultured Thermococci archaeon
GGGCAACCTTGACATCTCCCACACCAAGAACGAGCACATCGACGTAAGGGATGTGGTTACGGCAAGTGAGTTTTTGAAGGCTCTCAACGAGATATATGGGAAGAGCGGGTGAACTCCGTCACCTTTTTAAGGAAGACCCCCACCAGTTACTGGTGGGGGGGTTAAGGGTACCAAAAACCCCGGAAAGTGGAACCCTTTCTTGCATGGAACCGGGGGTTTTGGGGGCCCGCCGTTGGTATCCCGCATTCGAAAACTTTATTTCTCTTGAGGCCGAGGAATTAGGGAATGCATTCTCTCTTACGGGGGCGGGGAGATGATCCTCAGGCACAGAAAAAGGAAGGGATACATCATAGAGAAGGGATTCCTCGGGCGGGAGAAGAAGGTAGAGAAGGATTACTTATACGAGCACCACGCGGGAGTGGCGCCGCTCGCAGATCATGTGAGCGGAGAGAAACACGGTGTGGGCTCCACACACACTGGAAGGGAGGTATACACTACGCTAACGTCGCGGAATCCCACTACGACGCCCTGTATGCGCTTGGAAAAGAAATAATAAAGACCGTAACGAAATACCACGATCCCGAAGGAACCATGTTGTACTTACTGCACAGCTTCGGAAGGGAAGATGACAGCATATATATAAAAAATACCCGTCCGGACGATCCGAATCTCGAGGGTCGCAAACCACATATAATCGTATACCACAAGCCGTACGAAGAGTTCTACTCAAAGCACAGGGAAGAATTCGTAAGAAGAGCCACAGATACGGTGGAAAGAATACTGGGAAGGAAGCTCACCTCAGATGAGAGGCGTAAGCTCGAAAGGGCTTTTGAACTGGCAGTGGAATACGGCAAAAGATTCCACGACATTTACAGGGGAGTGGGGGAAGACGTCTACGACAGGACAGCAACGGCCGCAAAGGTATATCGGACAGAGGGGTACAGATCCGTTGAGCATGCAGAGAAAACGCTCGGGATAGACTTCTTGGAAAAGGTCGGGGATATTATCCTGGAAATAAACCACATCATCCCGGGAATTACAAAGCCAGAAGAGATATACGGAGACCGCTGGTACGAGTTCCTCAAGAAGAAGGGGATTGATCCCAAGACGCTGGAGCCGGTCAGCGGGGATAACCAGCGAAAAGGGCCGGCCGATGGTGGAAAAAGCGCCCTTCCTCCAGAGGTCCTCGCCATAGCCAAGGGCCTCGAGTTCTCGGACTTCTCGGAGAATGTCATGAAGAAGGCCGAGGAGGAACTGCTGAAGCTCATAGATGAACTTTTGGAGAATGAAGCCAACGCCCTCCAGCTCTTCCACGCGGTCAGGCTCCTCAGGCTCGTGCAGAAGAGAGATAGGAACGGAATCAAAAAGTTCGGAGGCTGAAAGCTCAGGGTGCTGGAATTTAATTTAACTCTCAGGTTTGCTTCACGACTCTTCCTCGGCATCTTCGTCCTTCTTCCTATCCATCCAGAACCTCCTCGTCCTTATGAATTCCCTTTCCCGCTCCATGAGTGCAACAAGCAGAGCCTCACCTCTGTACTGGCTCAAAAGTCTTGCCGCTGTATCCGGCCCCGTCCCATAGCTCGCTAAAGCCAAAACTGCATCGAAGCCGTAGCTCTGAACCAGATCTGCCGCCTTTATTAGCTTCCTATAAGCACGCTCTTCATATGGTTCGAGTTTTTCTCCCCGTTTTACCTTCCTTAGGGATTTAATAAACTCCTCCGCATCAATTGGATGGGCAACTGCGATCATTATAGAACCGCACTTGGGACACTCAAGGAATTTCAGCCTGTCTTTTAAGCGGTTAACCTTCGTCCTGCTCTTCCAGCCGCAGTTTGTGCAGAGCACGACGACCTCAGTAGCCATAATGCGTTTTCTGAAGAGCTCAAGAATTTCATCCCTCTCAAGCTCCCCTCCAATCAGAAACTCACCTCCAATGCTCATGTTTATTCTGGCAAGTTTTGATGGCTCTTTTCTCAGAATGGACTTTACACGCAGAAATCCGTTCTTGATTTCCCTGAGAACATACTCTGCACCGCCTGCATCAAGCTTATCATGGAAGAGCTCATTCAGGGTTTCTTTCTCCACGATTGTCCCTTCAAAGAGCCTTTCTATACGTCTGATCCTTGAATCCCGCCTGAGTGCACCGAACCGCTGTGCAACGTTCCTCATCCTCCATTTATAGATGGTGCTCTCTCTCATGGCTTTTACAAGTATGAACTTCATCGCTTTTGGTTCCTGAAGGAGATAACCTTTAACTTCCTCTGGGTTCAGATGAAAGGGGGTTTTAATTACAACGGCATGTGCCTGGCTCCTTATGGTGAAGACATTTCCATAGCGCATTCTTAAGAAGGAATGGACGAACCTCCCGAGGGCTTCATTCGTCCTGTTGCCAAAGTCACTGTGGATTACCAACGCTTTTGGCGTGCTCTCAACAATTATATCCCTGTCTGTGGAGAAGGGTTCGTTTTTGATTTCCTCTAAGGCTCTTTTGAGTTCTTCTTCTCTGAATTCGACACCTTTCAGGATGTCAACAGCCTTCTTGAAGTCATAAGAAAGCTCCCTCTTCAGCCTTCCAACCTCCACGGCCACTGCGAGAGGAACGGGTATCATCTCTCCCTCCCAGCTCGGGATGGCGCTTTCAAGGCTTTTGCTCTCGCGAACTTTGAGAAGTCTTGCTTCCTCGTCGATCTTAAGCACAATCCAACTTCGACCGTGCATCACAAACTCCATACCTTCTTCAAGCTCCATAACAAATTTCTCGTCGAGACGGCCAATTATATGCGCATTTTTGGTGTCAAAAACTCTGTAGGAAATTTCATCCGGAATCGTCGAGAGGTTCTCGTAGTAGTATTGATAAGCTCCCCTCCTCAAATAGAGCATCTCTTTATGCTCATCGTAGCCAATCAGCCTTGCATCCATCAGAAGCTTGAGGACAGCCCCGTAATCCTGCCAGTTCAGATTTCTGTAGGGATACGCCCTTCTGGCGATTTCAAAGGGCTTCTCCTTTGGAAGCCTCCTTTTTTCAATTAAAAGCCCGACAATAAAATGGGCGAGAACATCGAGAGCATTTTCATATGGCTCAATGGGCTCCAGCCTGCCTTCAAGCGCGTGCTTTGATATCACGAGGCTCTGGAGATAGTCCTCAACATTCGCAGCTAAGATGTAACCCTCGCTCACCTCACCAAGCCTGTGTTTTCCTCTTCCTATCCTCTGGATAAGTCTGTTTACCTGCCTTGGACTCATGTATTGAATCACAACATCGACGTCACCAATGTCTATGCCGAGCTCCATCGAAGAGGTGCAGACTAACGCCTTTATTTTTCCCTCTTTTAAGGCTTTTTCAGCCTTAAGCCGGGCTTCTTTCGAAAGAGAACCGTGGTGGACTTCCACTGGTTTCCCCCATGCCTTCAGCCTGTGGGCCAGGATCTCAGCGAACTGCCTTGTGTTAGTAAAGATGAGCGCTTTTCCATGCTTCTCAACAATCTCCCAAAGAATCCTGAGTCTTGCCGTGACGTCTTGTGGAAGGCTGAGCTTCTGAGCGAGCTTAGAGTCCCCTTCATCAGGCTGAGGATAAAGAACATGAATGCGGTATTCCTTCTTCCATCCGGGTTTTACTATGGTATCTGCCCCCAGCCACTGCTTTATCTCCTCTTCATTTCCGAGGGTGGCTGTCATTCCGATTCTCTGGAAATCCGCAATCTCTGCAAGCCTTTCAAGAGACAGAGTAAGCTGGGCACCGCGTTTGTTGTCGGCCAGCTCGGCAATCTCATCGATAATAACGAACTTTAAATTGCTCAGGGCTTTTCTAAATGACCTCATTGTGAGAAGTATCCCCAGGGTTTCGGGTGTTATTATTAACATATGAGGAGGATTTTTTACCTGCTTTGCTTTCCTGTATGCGGAGGTATCACCATGCCTCACCTCAACATTCAGACCGAGCTTTTCTCCCCACCAGAGGAGTCTGTCGAGTAAATCCCTGTTGAGAGCCTTGAGCGGAGCTATATATAGGGCTACAACTGGCTTGAGAGCGTTCTCAAGGATTGTATTGAAAACCGGTAGGACAGCCGCTTCCGTCTTTCCTGAGCCTGTGGGAGCTATAATCAGGACACTCTTCCCAGAGCTAATCTCACGGAAAGCTCTCTGCTGAAGTTCGTTGAGTTTGAACCTCTCTTTTATTGTCTTTTTCAAAATTGGATGCATGGTGATAGATGGGTTTCAATCTTTATAAACCTGCATATAGTTCGACCTCCTTCCCCTTTGGGATTTTGTTGAACCAGCCCGGAGTTCGCCCTTCTTGCTGAGGACGAAGAATGAGCGCTATATTCCAGATTACTGCTGTGACCTGGATCGGGGTCGTTCCCCCTTTAATCAAGAGTTTCATAGCTCCGGTTACTGCAACTCCTAACCCCCTGATTCGTCTGTACTTTTGGGTATGGTTTTGTTTTCCTTCATTCTGGGTCTGACGGGGGGTGGTGTTGCCGAAGGGCTCCTGGAGATGATGCTCAGACAGTATCGATTCTTGAACCGTTAAACTTATAAACTATATATCTATCGATATGTCTGGTGATAGCAATGGAGGAGTATGACCTTAAATATGCAAGGAAAGCCATGCTCGTTGTGGTCGTCCTGCCTTTACTCGTCATGTACACGGAGGCGATGCTAACTCCAGCGTTACCGACAATTCAGAGGGAATTCGGCATAAATCCCAACGACGTTAGCTGGATTCTCACAATCTACCTGCTTGTCGGAACGGTTAGTGCTGCAATAATGGGAAAACTCGGCGACATGTATGGCAAGAAAAAGATGTTTTTAGTCGCCCTCGGCTTCTACACCATCGGCGTTATTCTAAACGGATTTGCCCAGAGTTATCAGTGGCTTTTAGTTTCGCGGGGGATACAGGGCGTTGGAATGGCGATATTCCCGCTCGCCTTCAGCCTCGTCCGTGAAGAGTTCCCTCCGGAGATGGTGCCCCAAGTTCAGGGAATGATCAGTGCGATGTTTGGGGTGGGTATGGTTATAGCCCTTCCGCTTGGAGCATATGTGACTCAGCACTGGGGCTGGCGCTGGACTTACCATTCAGCCGCACCTTTTGCAGTGCTGATGTTCCTCATAGCTTGGAAGGTTCTTAAGGAAAGTAGATACGTTAATCCCGGAAAACTTGACTGGCTCGGCACTCTGTTCCTCATTGTGGCCGTCGTTCCGGCGTTGGTGGCTGTAACGAGGGCACCAAATGTTGGATGGAGATCAAGGGAGACCCTTGTGTTATTTGGAGTGGCAGTCATCGGCATGATTTTGCTCATTCTCTGGGAGAGAAAAGCTGAGAATCCATTAATTCCGCTTGATATAATCTCTGCCAGAAACCCTGCAATAGTGAACTTAGGAATAATGTTTGCTGCTTTTGGCATCTCCATGATGAGTCAGGCAAACACTTACATCTT
The DNA here is from genome assembly GCA_964487115.1 of uncultured Thermococci archaeon. GTDB lineage: Archaea > Methanobacteriota_B > Thermococci > Thermococcales > Thermococcaceae > Thermococcus. The sequence continues at coordinate 5,439 of CAZAPD010000106.1, forward strand.
CCAGATGAAGCCTCCCTATGGCTTTGGCAAAACAATACTCCAGAGTGGCCTTTTAATGACTCCTATGGCCGCGGTAATGCTCATAATTGCGCCTCTTGCTGGAAAGCTCATGCCAAAAATCGGGGCAAAACCTCTCGCAGTAACAGGAGCACTTGTTGCGAGTAGCGGTCTCGCATTTCTTTCAAAATATGCCACCCAGCTTTCGCTCTGGCAATTTGTGGGCATGATAACCTTCATAGGTACAGGAATAACGCTCATGAACATCTCCCTGATCAACGTGCTGGTCTTTTCAGTTCCGCCGAGGGTTATGGGAGTTGCAACAGGAGCAAACAGCCTCTTCAGAAACTTTGGTTCAACATGGGGACCGGCAATAGCAGGTACAGTCATGAGCACATACTACACCCTGCTTCACATACCGGGAGTCCCAATGGCGATAAAAATTCCAACTTCGAAGGCATATGAAGTGCTCTTTGGGGCTTCAGCAGGAATATACCTTTTCCTCGCTCTGCTGAGCCTTGCCATAGTCGAGGTAATGAAAGGCGGTAAAATAAGGGAAGTAGAAAATGGGGGAGAAAAGGAAATCATTCTCAGCTGATTTCCTTTATTTCCCTTTATATGCCTCCAGATACAGCTCCTTTATCTCATCTACTGTTGGTTCTACAGGATTAAAGTTTATCAGTGGGTCGTGGTAGGCTTTTTTGCTCATTTCATCGAGCTTTGCAAGGAATTTCTTTTCATCCACAATCTCATTCAATGCCGGGACTCCTAACATCTCATTGAGCTCTCTGACTTTTTCAAGGAGTTCTTTTTCATCCTTCATTCCAAGCTCTTTGGCCAGCTTTCTGTAACGAAATCTTGCTTTTTCTTCCCTCATATTGAATTCCATAACGTAGGGATGGAGAATAGCATTCAACAGGCCATGGGGAGCCATCCAAGCTCCTTTGTGGCTCATGGCATGGCAGAGACCCAAGCGACCGTTGAGGAAGGCTATCCCTGCCATTGTAGCGGCATAGTGCATATTTTCCCTTGCCTTCTCATTTCCTTCAACAGATTCAGGGAGCCAGCTGAACACAGCTTCAGCAGCTTTAACAGCCATAGCATCGCTGAGAGGAGTTGCCGCTTTGCTAACATATGACTCTATCGCATGGACGAGAACATCAAGGCCTGAGTTCCTTGCGACTTCAGCCGGCATTGTCACCGGAAGGCGTGGGTCAAGAACCGCAAAATTTGGGGCTATCTCAAAGGAAACTATGTTGTATTTTACCCCATCTCTTTTGAGGACACTTGCTCCTGAGACCTCACTTCCTGCTCCGCTTGTTGAAGGAATTGCTACGAGATGTGTTTTCAGCCTTGGAATTGGCTTTGGTTTCTGAAAGCGGGAGAAGAATGCTATTTCATCGAAAGCTGTCCCGGGTGCATCATAGAAAACCTTAACTGCCTTTGCGACATCTATAACGCTCCCTCCACCGATAGCGGCTATGAGCTCAGGTTGAAATTCTCTCGCTCTTGGGAGGATTTCCTCAACATACTCGTATGAAGGCTCTGCTGAAATCCCTGCTATGCTCTCCACCTCTGCTCCTGCCTCGCTTATGTAATCCTCAGCCTCCTTCAGAAAGCCTTCTCGTGCCATAGACCTTGATACAAGGAGCAGAACTCTGTCATAGCTGCTTACAATCTTCTTGAGCCTGCTCAGACTGCCCTCGCCCAGAATTACCTGAGTTTTCAAACCGAAAATCTGCATGAACATCACCCGAATAAAGAAAGATATTGAAGAATTAAAGTTTATCCTTTGTTTTGGCTTTCGTTAAACATTTTCTTCAAATTTCTTTTGAAAGGTGGCCAGATAACGCCCCTGTCGGTTATTATGCCCGTGAGGTACCTGTGGGGTGTCACGTCGAAGGCTGGGTTGTAGACGTCAACGTCGGGGGCAATCCTGCACCCCCCACAGGTCAAAACTTCCTCCGGCTTCCTCTCCTCGATGGGTATCTCCTCTCCGCTCTTCAGGCTCATATCAATTGTCGAGAGCGGTGCGACGGTGAAGAAGGGAATCCCGTGCTCCTTCGCGAGGATTGCTAAGGTGTATGTCCCTATCTTGTTGGCGAAGTCACCATTGGCCACTATTCTGTCGGCACCGACTATTATTGCATCAACCTTTCCCTGCTTCATCACGAAGCCGGCCATGTTGTCGGTTATCAGCTTGAGTGGAATCCCGTCATAGTGGTACTCCCACGCGGAAAGCCTCGCGCCCTGCAGAACCGGCCTCGTCTCATCCACCCAGAGGAGTTTGAGCATTTTCTCCCTATTCATGACGCGCAGAACCGCTCCAACCGTTCCGAGATGAACTGTTGCCAAACTTCCAGCGTTACAGTGAGTGAGAACGTTTCCCTCTGGCAGAACCTCTGCACCGTAGTGTCCCATTCTGAGGTTCGCCTCAACGTCCTCGTCCGCTATCTTTTGAGCTTCCTCAACTATGAGACGTCTTATCCCCTCCAGTGAGCTTTCGAGGTTCTCCTCCACCAGCTTCTTAATTCTGTTTAGAGCCCAGAAGAGGTTCACAGCGGTTGGCCTTGTGTTCTTCAGCTTATCGTAGGTTGAGTAAAAGCCGTCTATGAACTGATCCTTTGTTCTGGCTTTCGTTGTATCGGCATAAAGAGCCAGACCGAACGCGGCAGTTGCACCTATTGCTGGAGCACCGCGCACCTTCATAGTGATTATCGCCTCGACAATTTCACCAACGGTTCCCAGCTCGATCGTCCTGAACTCTCCCGGCAGAAGGGTCTGGTCTATCATGATGACCTTTCCTCTCTCATAACTCACGCTTCTCGGAAGTCTTGTGAGTGCATCTGGTTTGTACTTCATCAGCACCACCCTAAAAGCTTTATCTTCAGAGTTTAAAAATTCAGTTGGTGGTTCTGTGAGTATGAGAATATTCATTACGGGAAAGCCAGGGGTAGGAAAAACGACACTCATTCTTGCGGTAGTTAATGAGCTGAAAGAGAGAGGTTATAGTGTTGGGGGTATAATTACCAAGGAGATTAGAGAGAAGGGAAAACGGGTGGGATTTATGATCAGGGCCCTGGACACGGGGGAGGAGGGCATTTTAGCCATGGTTGGAGATGGATACCCTCGAATTGGCAGGTATGCCGTTAATATCCCTGATTTGGAGAGGATTGGGGTCGGTGCAATCAAACGAGCGGTGAGAAATGCACAGATAATTGTTATCGATGAGATAGGATCTATGGAATTCAAAAGCAGGGAGTTCAAGAGAGCAGTTGAAGAAGCCATAGACAGTGGAAAACCTCTGTTGGCAGTTGTACACAGAAGATACGTGGATAAGTTCAGGAAGTTTGGCGGGATTTATACGCTGAACTATTCAAATCGGGAACAGATGATGAAGGAAGTCCTAAAGTTTCTTTTAAAAAGCATTGAGAGAGACACCTATTGATGATAAAAAAGCAGAAATGCAATTACTGTCCTCTTATAAGGTCTTTACAACTTTCGCAGACCCAGATTTCATTGCCTTCATGTATGACTTTGTATAACGCTCCATACTGTCCGCATAACTCACAGATCCCATAGACTTCTGTTTCAGGCTCCTCTTCGGTTTCTTCGGTGTTATAAGTGTTGAGGGCTGTCAAGAGATCTGCTGCGGTTACAAATCCAATGGGCTTTCCGAGTCTTGTAACCAGAAGCCTTCTTATTCCTTTATCCATCATTTTATCGATGGCATCTTGTACATCATAGTCATCCTCAATGGTTATTGGATTTTTGGTCATAACCTCAGAAACCTTGACAGTTTTTGGGTCTCTTTCCCTTGCAACAACCTTATTGAGTATGTCTCTATCTGTGATTATGCCAACAATTTCATCATCCTCAACAACTACTGCACTACCAACCTTATTCTTCGCTAAAATCCTGGCTGCTTTATAGATAGTATCGTCAGGATGCACAATTACGGCCTTTCTCTTTACCACTTGTCCCACAGCTACCCTTGGAGCCATTGCTACACCTCCTGTCAATGGAGGATTTGGTAGAGAACTTAAAAATGTTTTGGGATTCGTCTTCCGAGATAGTGTGTGAGTATTAGAAAGACGGCAATAAACGTGCCAATTGCGGCTATAAGGGGCAAATATCCGTGTATTCCAAGTCCTGCACTCTTATTAACGGCAGCGGTGGTGCTCGTATTTGTTGTGGCCTTTAGGACAAACATTCTCGATGTATTTGTAGATGTCTCAACAACTTTAGTGTGATTGACAGCTGTAACAGCAGGTTTCACGATGTCTTTCATGGCTTCGTACACGCCGAGAGATATCAGACCAGCTATGGTCAAACTTATGACTTGAACTTTTTCAAATGTTCTAAGAAACTTCTTTTTGGCCTGAGGTTTTCCTGGCAGGAGGAGAATTGGCTTTGGAGAAGCTCTGTAGAGCTTAACTTCTTGCAGTCTTTTTCCATATTTCTTTCCGGCAATCTCTACAAGACCAACCTTTGTCATCTTATCAATATGATATGATACAGTTGAAATTGGCATACCGAGCCTTGAGGCAATTTCACTGATTGAAAGCTCTTCATCCTGTAGAAGTTGAAGAATAGCAAGAGCTTTTTCGTTTAGCAGGATTTGAGCAAGCTCTTTAGCCTTCTCTTCGCTGGCATGAATTGTTTCAAATTTCAAGAACTCCCACCTAATAAAGCTTTAAGAAGAAGGATATTAAGTTTTCTATCACTTCAGAACAGGTTGCAGTGTAAAGTTATGAAAAGGAAAGAAAAGCTAAACTCATGGCTTCTCCATGATGATCTCAATTGTTGAGGTGTTTGCAGTCCTGCCATCGGCAGTTGGAAGCTCCTCGGTACCAATCTTAATCTCCTTAACTCTGACCTCTGGGAGGAACCTGTTTCTGACGATCTCAGCGACATCAACAGCTCTGCTAATGGCCCTTCCTCTGGCCTTGACGCTAACTTCCTTAGCGCCCTCGTTGAACTGGGTTATAACGGCGAGGACATAGTTCATAACAGGCTTCTTTCCTATGTAGACAACATGTTCTTCTGCCATCTTTGGCACCTCCGAAATTTTGTCGTAACATTCTCAGGGAATTAGGTTAAATACTTTTCGGTGTTTTCTCGGCTTTATGTGGCGTTAGTAGAGTGATTAAATCTTCATCCATGCTCCTGCAAGTTTGTGTCAAAGCGAAAGGTTTTAAGGTTTAAGAATTGCCATAGACTTGGTGATTACATGGCCGTTCATCCGATCGATTACCGCTACGGGAGCGAGAAGATGAGGCGCATCTGGGACGAGAAGAACAAGCTGCAAAAACTTCTGGACGTTGAGGCGGCTTTAGCAAGAGCCCATGCCAAGGTAGGAAATATACCCGAAGAAAGCGCCCGCATTATCTCCGAAAAGGCCAATACGAAATGCGTGAAACTTGAACGGGTTAAAGAGATAGAAACTGAGATACACCACGACATAATGGCCGTCGTCAGGGCTCTGAGTGAGGTCTGCGGCGAGCATGGTAAGTACGTCCACCTCGGGGCGACCTCGAACGACATAATAGACACCGCCAATGCCCTCCTCATAAAAGAGAGTCTTGAAATAGTGGAAAACGACCTTAATGAGATACGCTCGATTCTCAAAAACCTTGCCCACGAGCATAAATACACCGTTTGCATAGGAAGAACCCATGGTCAGCACGCGGTTCCGACAACATACGGCATGAAGTTTGCGATATGGCTCGACGAAATACAGAGGCATCTGGACAGGATAGAAGAGCTGAGGCAGAGGGTTTTAGTCGGGCAGATGAGCGGTGCCGTTGGGACGATGGCAAGCTTTGGAGAGAAAGGCATTGAAATACAGCGCCTCGTTATGGAAGAGCTTAGCCTAAAGCCGGCCAGAATAAGCAACCAGATAATCCAGCGTGACGTCTATGCAGAACTTATGATGGTTCTGGCTCTCATTGCCTCGACACTCGACAAGATAGCCCTCGAAATCAGAAACCTTCAGAGGACGGAGATACTTGAGATCAGCGAGCCCTTTGGGAAAAAGCAGGTTGGTTCTTCAACCATGCCCCACAAAAGGAACCCAATAAGGAGTGAGAAGGTAAGCGGACTCGCAAGGGTTCTCTACTCAAATGTTATTCCAGCTTTGCTAAACAATCCCCTCTGGCATGAGAGAGACCTCACTAACTCCTCCGTTGAACGTGTTATCCTTCCAGAGAGCTTTGTCCTGCTCGACGAGATGTTGAAGAGTATGAAAAAAATCCTTGCGGGCCTTGAGTTCTTCCCGGGAAACATCGAGCGCAATCTCTATCTTACAAAGAACCTTATCATGGCCGAGCCGCTGATGTTGAAGCTGACGGAAAGGGGCATGGGGAGGCAGGAAGCGCATGAACTCGTCAGACAGCTCGCCATGAAGGCGTTTGAAGAAAATAGAGATCTAATAGAGATGGCCATGGAAAACAGAGATGTGAGGAGGTTCTTAACTGAAGACGATTTTGAAAGCCTGAAGCCGGAGAACTATATAGGTATGGCACCTCTGATAGTTGACAACGTAATCGCATGGATAGAGGAGAGAGAGCGAGAAAAAAGATTTTAAGCCCTTTTTTTGTTATTTTAGGGCGTATGCTTCTTTTTTGAGATCCTGCTCTGAGGGTGCATGATAACCCTCAAATTTTTTGGTGTGTTTTTACTTTTTGATTTAGTTATAATTTTTAGATTTAATTTATAATATTTTTATTTATTGTTTGTCTATTTTTAATTTAATTATAAAATCGTTTTAAAATTAATATTTAAATTATTAAATTTTAGTTATTTCTAACTATAATTAAACGTAAAAATTTAATCAGGTATTAGTAGTTCCCGCAACAACTTAAGAGTATGTTGGGGGAGCATATTCATAGTACTCTGGCGTTTATCATCTCGATGTGAGACTTCCCAGGGTGCATCATGTCAAGGTTCATAGATTCCTAATAGTTATCATCTAAGCCGGCTTTCATGGTACAAAATTTGATTACAATTAAAGGTAGTACAAATTCTATGATGGAAGTATATCGCTCGGAGTGCACGGAATTCCACATAGGCATATCGCTCCTTGTATGTACAAGGTTGTTCTTCGATTTTGGATATAATACACCTTATATCCAAAATTGGTGTACATCAACATACATTATTCAAAGACGAAAAAAGTTGTATCCTTTAGAATTTAACGCTTCTTATAATAGTTTAATACTCTATTAGGAAAGATTACATAGGGACAACAAACCAATACTCACAGATATGCTTTTTAAGTAGATTTCTCATCTTAGTAGCTTTGTGATGTTTATGCTCCATCGAATGTATTCATCTTAGCTGTTGTTCCTTTTCTATATGGTAATTTCTTCAAATTTTTTACAATTATAAATTTTTAGAATATATTTTTATTTAGAGTAATAATTTAAATTGATTTTTGTACATTTAATAATTTTAGTTTTATAAGTATAAATAATTAAATATATAAAAATTTAAATATTTATTTTTAATAAAAGTCAAAATTAATCAAAAATTTTGAGAGATGAAAATGGATAAATTAGGATAGCCTAAAACCAAAAACAAGTGGATAAGTGACATATTAATGGATAAGCGATGGAAATTGATTTTTTGGAAAAATAACTTGTTACAATACTTCTTCACTGGAAACCTTTGGAACTTCATTCCCCTGGGCCAAAATTATAAGCTCTCTTCCTTCAACCAGCATTTGGGCAACTTTTCTTCTTGCTGAATTTAATGCTCTCCATACAGTCCCTCGTGAAATTCCCATCCTCTTACCAGCTTCTTCTTGGGTTAATCCTTCAAAATCAACGAGTCTTAAAGCCTCAAACTCTTCGTAGGTCATAAATATTGGAGGTTTAGGCTGTCCCAGTGGCGGTAGGGCAGGATAAAAATGCCTGACCTGCGGTATGAATCCTATCATACGCATCTTTCTTCTCCTTCCTCTTCCTCTACCCATTCCCCATGGCATTTTAATCCCGTTAAAGGTTGGAAAGAAGGGTTTATAGGAGTTTCCCCATATATTGTTACGGGGAAAATTTATGAAGAGTATTGAGTTTATATGTCCATTTTGTGGATATCGAGCAAAAAGCATGGAAGAACTTAAAAAGCATATCATGAAAAAACATACTCTTAAGATCTTGGAAAAATCTTAATAAGACTTCCTAAACTATAGCTGCTTATGGTGAAAAAAGGTGAGATTTAAAATCGTAGAGCGGAAGATAGGCTGGCACAAGGACTTTGACAGCTCGCACTTCCTCGCCCTACCGTACGAGAGCAAGTGCCTCAGAGTACACGGGCACACGTATAATGTCGACGTCGAGATATGGGGTGAGCTCAACGAGAATGGCATGATATTTGATTTCAATCACTTAAGCAGTTTAATTAAACTCTTAGATCATCGTATTATTCTGAGTGAGAACTGGGTGGTTGAGATGAGAGGCGACCTTGTTACTATCGAAAAAAACAGGAAACATCTGGAATTATCGAAGGATGAAGTTGTAATCCTCAATAAGCCCAATGTCACAGCTGAATACATAGCAGAGTGGTTTGCTGAAAAAGTTGCTGAAAAAGCAGGGAATAACGTCAAACGTATCAGAGTAAAAATATGGGAAGACCCCCGGAGCTACGCGGAGGTAACCCTGGAGCGGTGACTTTTCGACGATAACTGTGGAATGCCTGTTGACTTTAAGGGCGTCGAGTTCGGTCACCACGATAGGATCTACCTATACGACGCGATGTAAGCCTACTTCAAGAAGCAGATTGAGGAGGGAAAGGCTTAGTAGCCCTTCTCCCTTTTTCGGAAAGCGTTCCGTTGATTCCGCATTTTCTGTAAACCTCCTCAAGCATTTCTTTGGCCTTCTCCTTGAGTTCGCTGAAATACCTCCCTCCGAAAGTTTCCTCCGCTTCGATCGTTAGCAGGTAGGCGGTTTTCATGTATGTTGCGCTCAATTCGCAGTCGGACCTTTCCGCAATCTTGCCTGCTGTCCACGAGGTACCCCACGAACGAGTGAAGGAGCCTTCTGTAGTCGTTCTCGAAGTTGTTTTCATTGAGCCAGCCCTTTAGGGTCAGGAAAATCTTGAACGCGGGTACCTCTACGCTTTCGTCCCCATAGCGACGGTATCTGATGAGAGGGTACTGGAATATTGAGATGAGGAACCTTCCAACGTCTGCCTTCGTCCCGCCGTTTTCCTCAACGAACTCCTCAAACTCCCTCAGACTGGTTTTTCCACTATCGAGGAAGGCCATCAGCAGGGCCCCGTAGGGAGTTGAGTACTGAGAGAAGTCAACCTCTTCGAATTCCGGAATCTCGGGAAAAATACGCATTATTGCCTCTTTAATTGTCCAATCACCCAAAACTGTTAAATTGTGATTATGCTTATTAGCTTTGAGGTGAAGCGTCGTGAGATTTTCTAAGGGAAGAAATTTTTTGTTTAGAATTCCTGAAGGAGAGGAGTTTCTAAACTTTATTAACAAATTTGCAAAGAAAAACAATGTTCTCATTGGGACAATTAGTGCCATTGGAACTCTTAGAAATCCCAAAATCGGTTACTTTGATGAAGAAGCCGGCAAATACAGGGTTATCGAGCTGACTGGGACATACGAACTGGTTTCTCTCTTAGGGAATATAAGCGTCAAAGATGGTAAACCTTTTGCTCACATTCATGTAGCACTTGGTGATTCAGATGGCATGCTTTATGGAGGGCATCTTATTGAAGGGGAAGTATTTGTAGCCGAAGTTTTTATCCAAGAACTTCTGGGAGAGATTCTTGGGAGGAAACCACAGGAGAATGGATTAGCACTTTGGAATGCAATCAGCATCTGAAATGTTTTTCCTAATGTTTTGAGTTATTTAAAGAACATGTTCCATAGCAGTGTGTAGTGCCAGATTGCTATTGTTAAAATTCCTATAAATTCGGCAATTGCAACACCTCTGAAAGTGTTAAACGCCCATTTCGTAAGAACAGCTTCAATGGTAAAAACAATGACTGTGAAGATTCCAAACTTTTTATCCCCCTCAAATCCTATTCCAACACCAGCTATTAAAAATCCAATGCTCCCCGCCAGGAAGAAGCCCCAGCTGACCTCATAGTGCGGCCCGGTCCCCTCCGGAAAGATGGCTATCCCCGCGAGGAAGAAGAGGCCGAGTATGAACACCAAAACGCCCAGCTTTGAAACCGGGTTTTTCATTTCCTTAAGGAGACCGAGCGCGTAGTAAATCGCGAGGATTGCGGATATTAAGAGCGGGACGTTCATCACCCAGCTGTGGGGCAGGCCGACCTTTCCCAGGTCGCTTATTGCGTTGTCCGTGAGACTCCACCAGGAGCGGTTTATGATGATGGCCACTGCTATCCCCGATAGGGCTATGATGGGTGAAGCGATGCCTGCCCAGAGCTGGTTCTTTCTCATGGCT
>CAZAPD010000107.1:0-4935 GCA_964487115.1 uncultured Thermococci archaeon
TACAAGTTATAGAGAGGAAATTGAGACCATAACCAGCTGTGACCCAGAGTATATCCTTGCTGTCTGTTATACTCCCTCCTGCAGAAATATTTAAGTATCTAAGTTCTTTATTGCTTTTATCGGGCAAAAGAAAAGAATTACTGGCCTGTTCTAATAGGACTCCTGGAGAATTGAAATGATTTATCATACGCTCGTTCTCTGCTTTTACATTCTTGTTCTAATAGGACTCCTGGAGAATTGAAATCTACTTTCTGAAGAAGCTCAAGCTCCTCCCTACTCGCGTTCTAATAGGACTCCTGGAGAATTGAAAGACTTGACCAATGATTGCTGACCACGAGTCAATTACTGTTCCAATAAGACTCTGAAAATGAAAAGGGGTCGGCAACGGCAGGGCTGGTCATCGAGAATCTCCCTTAGCGAAATTCTCGTCATTCCCCCAACCATCACTCCTTAAGCCTCTGATATGCGGCATAAAGCCTTTGAAAAACGGTTATCCATGCAAGGAGAGTAACAATGTAGACTCCGTACTTAACATAGCCGAAGAGCGCGGTTATGATTATTATGAGCAATCTCTCAGCCCTCTCAGCTATCCCAATAGCCAACTTTCCAGAACCTGCCAGTTCTGCCCTGCATCTCTCATAACTCACCAGATAGCTACCCATGAACGCCATAAACACGACACGCCAGTCCACAAGGTTTCCTAGGGCTATACCAAATAGCACGGCACCATCGCTTATCCTATCAAAAGTAGAGTCGAGGAAAGCCCCAAAACGGCTCGTTTTTCCTGTAAGCCTCGCCAGTGTTCCATCGAGGGCATCTATTAACGAACCGAACAACAGAACCCCTGCTGCCCAGAATTGTGTGCCACGATAAAATAGATAAGCCCCGACGAGGCTTATTAGCATCCCAAGAACAGTTATCTGGTTCGGTGTGACCCCAGTCTTTGCAAGAGGTCTTACAATTGCCTCCAGATAACCTCTGACGTTCCCCCGGTACCTGTTGAGCATTTTCATTCCTCCAGCTCGATTACCTTCTTACCTCTTTCCTGCGGGATTATTTTGAGTCTTGCGTTTTGGAACTCCTTTTTTAGACCTTTCCCCTCAAGGAGTCTGTCAAGAAAAATGGCCAGAGCAGCAACTTCGCTGTGAGGCTGATTTCCAACAGCGATATTATAGTCAGCAATTTCATAAACCTCTTTTGGAACCTTCTCAGCCCCTATCACCACTATCATATCTTTTCCAGCCTTCACCTTTTCTTTAAGCTCGGGTATTACCTCATCAATGTGTATCCCATACATCGTGAGGTGGACAATTATGCCTTTCCCTTTCCATTCCCTAAGAACTCTTCTCCAGCTTGGATCAAAGATTATTTCAAATGGCCCTCCCCATCTTCTTACGACGTCCTCGATGCTCTCCTTTACGTGCCCATCTTCCTCAGCAGCTATGATTACTTTATCCGCTCCAAATGCTCTTGCTGTTAAAGCAACGTGGGTCGTTATCCTCTTATCCCTTTCTGGCCTATGGCCGAGTCTTAGAACAACTATCATTCACTCCTCCCCCGCAAAGAGCTTCCAGTACTTTATGAAGTTTTCAGACCATGGCATGTTTTTGTAAAACTCATACAGCACTTTTATTCTTTTTTCAATTCTTTCCTCACTGTAGTCTCCAAGAACGTTGTTGAGATCCCTCTCAGGAGCTGAGGCAAAGAGGAACAATGCATATAACCTTTCGTTGTCGTTCAGTTTGAGCAGTACCTTATTAACCTTAGACCTGAGTATTGGATTTAGTTTGTTAAAGACAATCTTTGATAGTCTTTCATTGATATTGACAAGATACTCAGGAGTTAGATCTATGTGTTCATGTCCCTTCAAATCCGTGGGGCTCTGTGCTACCAGCTTATAGTTATCCTCTGTAAGCAGCTGGTATATCCTTGGAAAGTAAGGAGTTGCCAGATATTCATCCCGTGTCCCAATAAATTTGTGTCTGAAATCGACAACATACCACTTTCCAGAGAGATAAACCTCAGAAACTGGGTTTATGGTGCAGTCTTCACCATTATAGAGACTCACTATCCTCGATGGGATGTTAAGTGAACGCATCATGGCTGTAAATAGTATCTGACCTTCAGTATAATCAACATTTTCGCCCCGCTTTATCATTTCCATGGGACTAAGTGTGATATTTTCAGTATGCGGGCGTGATATCCAACTTATCCAATTGTAGAGCGCAATAGCTGCCTCATAATCAGACCGAGCCTTTTTGACAAAGGGCAATGCATAGGGACGCAGAAGAGTTCGGTTGAAGTGCGAGGTAGAGTTGTACTTCTGATTCCAGTATTCATCAACGATATAGCTGTCTGTAATCCAGTGGTATTTGGAGCCATATGCCATCACAAGAACTTCATTCGAAACATTCCACGGCTTCCATATCACTGTTGTTTTGGAGCTTTCCACAAGGGTTTTCACTGTATCTTTAGAGATATAACGTAGAGTAACTGAGATATATCCTGAAGTGTAGCTGTAAGGGGCTTTTATCCGGTAAATCACCTTTTCTGAGGATCTCGGCGGTATTGCTGATGGTATATTCTCTCTCCCCACAATTGTCATGCCATCAAGTAGTGAGAGGGAGATGTTATAGATATCTATGCTGTTTGATTCAAGGTTGGATATTGACACCTCAACGTTGAACTCGTCTCCTCCATTGACTTCACGTGGAACTGTAAGGTTCATCTCAACTCCCCTGTTTGGGATCTGAACTTCTTCTTTCACAACTCTAATGGAAAACTGTCCATAAAAACCTCCCCATGATCTGTGAAGCTCATCTTCAAGCTCAAGAGGCAGATAGAGATTATAAACTCCCGGCTTTTCTGGAGCTTTCAGAATCCACATTAGTTCAACACTATCTCCAACCTTTAATGGAGCAGGAAAAGTTGGGGCCTGAAGAATTTTAAAGTTATCATCTCTGAGAAGCAACTGAGCATTAACAAGGGCTATCTTGCCGGTGTTGTTAATATCTACTATCACATGAAAGGTCTCTCCCGGTTTCAGAACGGTTTTGTCAATTTTAAAGCTAACCCTGGCAGGCTGTTTGATTAGACAGCCCGAGGCTAATATAATGAGTACTAATGCCAGAGGAAGGAGTTTCTTCATATTCATCATTCCAAATCCTCTTAAACCTTCAAGTTAATAAGTTTTAGGTGGTGCCATGATAACCCTAACAACAGATTTTGGCCTCAGAGGACCCTATGTTGGAGAGATGAAAGGAGCCATTTTGGGCATAAACCCCGAGGCAAAACTTATTGACATCAGCCATGCAGTTTCAAGACATTCCGTTATCGAAGGGTCATTCATTATGGAGCAAGCTGTAAAGTACTATCCCCCAAATACCATTCATATTGGTGTCATTGATCCCGGCGTAGGCACCAAAAGAAAGGCTATAATCCTTGAAGGCAAACAGTTTCTCGTGCTTCCTGACAACGGCTTGGCAACATTACCTATGAGATGGATTAAGCCCATGACAGCTTATGAAATTGACATTGGGAAGATAGAAGCTATTATCGGGAGAAAAATAAGCTCAACCTTCCATGGCAGAGATGTTTTCGGGCCTGTGGGAGCGTTGCTTGATCTTGGTTATGAGCCTTCACGCCTTGGAAAGGAGATAGATTTAGAAAACATAATAAAACTTGAGCTGAAACCACAACGAAAAGAGAACGAATGGATTCTCAAGGTAATCTATATCGATGACTTTGGTAACGTGGTATTAAACCTTGAAAGCTATAAAAGACCAAGATATGTCAAGGTTAATGGACTCAAAATTCCATATCTTAACACCTACGGACAGGTGAAGCCCGGAGAACTGCTCGCACTCCCCGGAAGCCACGACTACCTTGAAATAGCCGTCAATCGGGGAAGCGCGGCCGAGAGGCTTGGACTCAAGGTCGGGGACGAGGTGAGGGTGAAGTTGATTGGAGGTGATTGAATGGTAAGGCGCGGACTCTTCGTCGGCCGGTTCCAGCCGGTTCACAACGGCCATATAAAGGCCCTTGAGTTCGTTTTCTCACAGGTGGATGAGGTGATAATCGGAATTGGAAGCGCACAGGCGAGCCACACCCTAAAGAATCCCTTCACGACGAGCGAAAGGATGGAGATGCTGATAAGGGCGCTGAACGAGGCAGGGGTTGAGAAGCGCTACTACCTGATTCCGCTCCCGGACATCAACTTCAACGCCATCTGGGCAACCTACGTGGTGAGCATGGTTCCGCGCTTCGATGTGGTTTTCACGGGCAACTCCCTGGTCGCACAGCTCTTCCGCGAGAAGGGCTATGAAGTGATAGTCCAGCCGATGTTCAGGAAGGACATCCTCTCGGCGACCGAGATAAGAAAGCGCATGGTTGAAGGTAAGCCGTGGGAGGAACTCGTGCCGAGGAGCGTCGCCGAGTTCATCAGGGAGATAAAGGGCTGCGACAGGATAAAGATGCTCGCCACGAACTTGGAAAAGAACGAGAAGGAGCTTCAGGCGCCGATTAGGATTCCGGAGTTTTAGAAGCCTTGAATCTCTTTACCTTTGAATTAGGGGGTATGTATGGAGGCAGACTGGAAACTCGCTTTGGAAAAGTTTATTGAGGACTGGAAAACTAAGGACTTCGTCGAGGCGGCCCTGCTAACCGGAAGTTATGCAGTTGGGCTACAGACGGCGCGCTCGGACAGCTCTCCGATGACGTGGATTGGCGGGAAAGGGGAAACGTAGTCGTGGACGGCTTCCTCATCGAATACTTCGCAAACCCGGCGAGGCAGATAAGGAGTTTGCCCGGAACAGCAGGAGTACGGCGAGGATTATCACCATCGGAAAAGTTCTCTTCGACAAAACCGGAATAGCCGAAGCTCTCAAAGCGGAAGCTCTGGAATACATGAAGAGACCCTTTGAACGGCCCGACGGG